>JAPPFQ010000445.1 GCA_028875135.1 Acidobacteriota bacterium | reverse complement strand
CCCCCGTAGCTCATCCGCAGCTCGCAGCTCTCTCCCCCGTCGTAGTCCAGCCTCAGCTCTCCCGTCCTTTGACCCGTGTAGCGGTACCCGTAGCCGCCCACTCGGGTCTCCACCACCTCACCCGCTCCGTCCAGCTCGTCTTCCTCGAACCGCCGCTCCCCTCCAAACCGCAGCCTCAGACTCCGCGGGCTGCCTCCAAACGGCGTCCACTCCAGGCTCGCCTCTCCCCCCTCCAGGTCCTCCCCCAGGAAGTTCGACCAGAAGGCCCCGTCCAGCGGCATCATTACCTCCACCGCTTCCGTCTCCGGCCCCTCGTCCACCAGGTTCACCGCACGCAGCTCGAAGACGTAGATCGTCCCGTTGTCCAGCCCCAGGACCGTGTGGCTCGAGGCGTTGACCTCATCGGGGGCGCTGTCGGGGATGGGGGTCCACTCGCCGAACTCCCCCCGGAACGGCTTGAGCCGGTACTCGTAGCGCAGGATGGGCGTGCCCCCGTCGTTTTCCGGCGGACTCCACTCCAGCCTCACCATTCTGTCCCCGGCCAGGACGACGAGATCCACCGGCGCTTGCGGAGGAAACACAAAGCCGCCTCCCCCGCCACCGCCGCCACCGCCACTCCCGGGCGGAGGCGGATTGCGAAACTCGGGAGTGGCCATCGCCGTCTCCACTTCTCCCTTCCCCAGCGCATTGACCGCTCGCACTTCAAAGATATATTCCCGGCCGTTGATCAGCCCTGCCACCGTTACTCCGCTCGACCCTCCTCCCACACTCCCCCACTCGCTCCAGGCGTCTCCCACAGCCTGAAACCGGTACTCGTAGCGGATAATGGCGGAGCCTCCGTTGTCGGAGGGCCGGCTCCAGCTCAACCTCACCGACGCGTTGCTCCCGTGGGCTGCAAGGCTCAAGGTCGAGATGGGCTCGGGCGCCCCCGGCGGCGACACCCGGACCGCCAGCGGCTCGTCCGGCTCCTCGTTGGGCTTGCTGCCCAGCAACGAGCTTACCGACCCCGCCTCCACCGTCAGCGTCAAGGCATAGCTGTGGGCGACCTGGCTGGTCACCGGCGTCACCGCTGCGGTGTAGACCCGGTCGTCGGCCGTCTGCAGTCCTCCGATCACCGGATCGCAGAACACCGTGTTGTTCTGATCGTCCCTGCATTCGGGATTCCGACTTGCCTCGATGTCGCCGGTGCCGAACCCCGCCACCGGCTCCGAAAAGCTGATCCTCACCATGAATGTCCCTGAGACCGGAGGCTCGTCCACGGCCATCATCTCAACCGTCAGCGGTGCGATTGTCATCCCCTCGCCCGACTCCGACCAGTCACTCGTTCCCTCCTCGTTCCTCGCCCGCACCTGCACCTCGTACTCCGTTCCCGACTCCAGGTCCGAAAGCGTCGCGGACAGCTCCGGCCCGTCATGGCCTCCATCCCTGAAGCCCCCCCTGCCCTTCTCCCGGTACTGCAGGTCGTAGTCGGCTATCGCCGGTCCCCTATTGTCCGGCTCGCTCCAGCTCACCGTCAGACTGTCGGCCGTCTCCCCCGAAATGACCGGCGCCTCGGGGGCTTCCGGCGCTTCCCGCTCGTCGGTCACCCTCACCATGAACGTCTGCTCCGCCTCCATCTCCCTGGCTCCCGCCCCACTCCTTACTTCCACCGTCACCACGTACCGGTTGTCTGCCGCTTCGCTCACCGGATCGGTGCTGGCCACATCGAGGGGGTCTTCGTAGTCCGGCGCCGTCCGGAAGCTCAGCTCCCCCGTATCGGAGGTGATGGAGAACTGCCCCTGGTCGGCTCCGCCCACAATCGCCCAGCCCGTCACCTCGTCCCCCGCGTCGGTGTCCCTCCCCGCCAGCCGCCTCACCAACGACCGGTTCTCTCCCACGCTCAGCGGCCCCCGGGTGGTGATCTCAGGCGCCGTGTTGGGCGCGTCGGTGGTGTTGGTCACCGGCCGGTTGCTCAGTCCTCGAGCCTCGTTGCCTACCGCATCCCGGATCGGGGTTGTCCCCGGTGCGTAGCTCACCCGAATCCCGGTATCTCCGTGCTCCAGCGCCTGGCTGAGAGTCAGAGTCACCACGCTCCCGCCGATCGAAACTCCCGAAACGGTTCTCCCGGCACCCCCCACCGTCACCGTGAAGGCCCCGGGCGCCGGCCTCGAGCCCTCGTCGAGCGCTTCCCGGAAGGTCAGCGTCAGAGAGGCGCCGTCCACCGCCGCGCTCACGAACTCCGGCCGCACCCCGTCCACC
This sequence comes from Acidobacteriota bacterium, assembly GCA_028875135.1. Taxonomy (GTDB): domain Bacteria; phylum Acidobacteriota; class Terriglobia; order Versatilivoradales; family Versatilivoraceae; genus Versatilivorator. The sequence continues at coordinate 1,442 of JAPPFQ010000445.1, read as the reverse complement.
CTTTGCCCCGATCTGACCTGCACCGCCCTGTAGGCCAGTACGGCCGCATTGCCCGCTTCATCCTTGATGGTTCCTCCGTTCAAGGCGATCCGGCCCGCTCCGATAGCGACTCCGTCAGTATCTTCGTCACCGTCGGCCACCTCGTAGGCAAACACCAGGGCCGTGGTATCGGTGCCGCTTTCGTAGCCGGCCCTCCGGTTCCTGGTCCCCACCCTCAGGGTCAACTGAGGCCTCCCCGTCACCTTCACCGTCTCGCTGAAAGTCACCGTCACCTCTATGTCATCGCCCGCCGCATAGGTCTGGTGGGATCCCGGGTTCGAGCTGATCGCCAAACCCCTCACCTCCGGCGGGGTGGTGTCCGGCGTCTCGTTGGGCACCGACCGGCGGCTCAATGCTTCCGCCTCGTTGCCCGGCACGTCCCGGATCCTGTTCGTCCCCGGCGTGTAGCTCACCTGAATCCCCGTCTCCTCGTGCTCGGCCCCCGCACTCAGGGTCAGCGCCACCGTGCTCCCGCTCACCGAAACACGGGATACCGTCCGGGTCTGATCGCCCCCCGACACGGTGAAGTCTCCCGTCGCGGGCGTTGAGCCGCGGTCCAATGGTTCATCGTAGGTCAGCGTCAACGTCGTCCCGTTGACCACTGCCCCGTCGGTCGAGGCCAGATCCGGCTTGACTCCGTCCACCTTGTGGTTGGCATCGGCCTCCAGCCCGTCGTGGGCCAGCTCGGCGGGATTGTCCGAGGTGTCCTCGATGGTCCCGCCCGAGAGGCTGTCGGCCGCGACCCCCACCCCGTCGGTGTCGCTCTCCCCTGCGGCCACTTCGTAGGCAAAGACCAGGAGGGATGTCCCGGTTCCGCCCTCGTAGTCCGCCGATCGGCTCCCCCCTCCCAGTTCCAGGCTCAACCGCGGCGTCCCCGTCACTTCCACCGTCTCGTTGAAAGTCACGGTTACCCTGATCTCGTCATCGGCCGCGTAGGTCCTGTCCGAACCCGCATTGGAGGTGATCTCGACCCCGCTCACCTCCGGGGGGGTCGTGTCGGGGGTTCGGTTGGCGACCGCAACGGTGCTCAACCGGGCCGCTCTGTTTCCGACCAGGTCCCGGAGCGGGTTCTCCCCCGCCCTTGTGGGCACACGGTAGCTCAACCGGATCCCCGTCTGCCCGTGCTCGACCGCCGGGTCCAGGACCAGCGTCACCACCTCCCCGGCCAGCGCAACATCGGAGACCGTCCGCGTCGCCCCGCCCCCCGACACCGAAAAGGCGCTCGCGGGCGGGGTGGAAGACCCGTCAAGCAACTCGCTGTAGGTCAGTGTCAGCGTCGCCCCGTCCACCACCGCCCCGTCGGTTTCGACCAGTTCCGGCTTGACCCCGTCCACCCGGTGGCCGGACTGCGTCGTCACCGCCGGGTGAGTCAGAACCGCCGCGTTTCCGGCTCTGTCCCTGAT
>JAPPFQ010000353.1 GCA_028875135.1 Acidobacteriota bacterium | reverse complement strand
AGCCCACAGGCTGCCTGTTCGAAGGCTTCTGCCGGCGTATTCCCGCGGGCTTCAATCCCCAGGTCCGCGGGATGGTCCAGGATCAGGTAGCCGGCTTCCATTGACCTTCCGGTTTCCCTCGAACGCCTGCGTTGGATGGCCCGGCCGAGGGCGCTCAGCGTGGGAGCTCCACCCTCAGGGAATTGTTCCGGGTAGTGATCTCTTCCACTTCGGCCCCGGCCAGAATCCTGAGGTGCAGCCTCGGACCGTCGCCGGCGGCCCGCAATCCACTGACGGGAACCACCATGGTCTTGGGGCGCAGGTCCAGGGGAGCCGGCAGCGAGGAGATCCGGCGTTCGAAAATCACGCTTCCCCTGTCATTGCGGATCTGTAGCCTGAATGGCTGCGAAGGGGCCGAACCCAGGTTGTGAAGCGTCACTTCCCCCTGGTCTCCGTCAGCCTCGTATTGAAAATCTTGCGGGCCCAGGGCCAGGTCGGGAAGCTGCCAGACCGGAGTTCCCTTCTCTTTCTGCTCGGCCTTGATGATGGTCGACTTTCCCCCACGGAGTGTCAAGGGAATGGCACTGTGGCGTTTCAATCTCAGAGTCCTGCGGGTCAGGCCGAGGTCGACCTGACCGTCATCATTGAGATCCAGGCCTTCGGTGACTTCGTAGGTGCCGTTTTCCAACTGCCAGACCCGCATACGGACGTCCTGCAAGGTCTCTCCCAGGTTGAAGACGGTGACTTCCAGAGCATCGGGCTCGGCCTGAGAGACCAGGGCGGCCACCTGCCCGCGGGTGTTTTCCCAACTCACCGAGTGTCCCGCGTAAATCTGTTGGTCCGCGTGGGCGATTCCACCCAGGCGGGCCCGCTGGGTGGCCCGGTGAGGAATAAAGACGCCGGCCGGGCTTGGCTCCGCCTCGGTATAAAGGATCCGGTTCTGTTCCAGGTGCTTGAGCAGCGCCGCCTGGTAGTCGATCAGGTAGTCCTTCCTCCCGGTCGCCTCATAGGCATATTGGCGGGCCAGCAGCCCTGCCTCGGTGTAGTGCAGGTGGCGGTTCCAGAGGTTCAGCTTGGGGAGCAGTCTCAAAAAGGGGCCCACCTCGGCAGCCTCCGGCAAGAACGGTTGCCACCGCGCCGAGGCTGTCTGGGCGGTGTCGGCATGGCCGGACTTCACCAGCCTGCTCAGGGTCCACAGGTATGCCGGGTCGCCGGTCACCCGGAAGACCCCCCACATCAGGTCCAGCAGTGCCGGACCGGGTAATCCCCGGCTCACGGCCTCGTCGGTAGGAAAATGGATGGCCAGGGTCAATCGCGGATAGCGGTCTTTCTTCCAGTGCTCCAGCCGCGCCGCGGCGTACTCCTTCAACTGATCGACCAGGATCGGGTTGCGATTATACTCGGCCAGCGCCAGGGCCGAGTGCCACAGGAGAGGGCTCCAGGCTTCCTCCCGGGCGTAAATTCCCTGCCGGACCGATTCGGTAGCGCTTACCCGCGAGGATCGAAAGTGGCGGTGACCCGCGGGGTTGGCGGCGGTGAGGCGATCCAGATGGCGGGACGTCTCCATCAGCACTTCGACCCAGCGGGGGTTGCCGTAATCCAGCAGGGCCAGCATCGGGGCCAGGTTCAATCCCGCCTTATAAGCCTGGCGGACGGGCTGAAGCTGACGGTTGAATCCTTTTTCCAGAGTCCCGTCGCGCATGCGGGCTTCGATCAGGGAGGCCAGGGACTGCTTGAGCCGGGGCGCCGGGCCCTCCATCAGCGCGATCCCCGGCCAATGGGCCGCCAGCCGGGTGTCGCCGTCGAGTCCCCCTCCGAATGCTCCGTCCCGGAGTTGCCGATTGTCGATCCACCAGTGAGCGATGCGCCGGAAGTGGTCCATCAGCCGCTTCTGTTGAACGGCCCATTGGGGGAATGCTCGAGGCGAGGCGGATCGTTCTCGATATTCGGGCGGGATGGAATCGGGTTGAAGCAGGCCCCTGAAGGCCAGCCCCTGTGGGTCCTCGGAGCTGGATTGCAGCACTCCTTCCACCAGGCGAAAGGTCTCGTCAACGCTGCTGAATTGCCGGCGAGCCGAGGCGAAGTCCATGGACATCCAGTCCAACCGTCGGGTCAGCTTGCGCAGACCCTGGCGGATCAACAGATAGCGGTCGGCGAACAGATCGGGGGGCTGGGCCTGCGCCCCGGACAACCGCCACTCCGTCGAAGTGCGCACCGCGATCTCTGCATTTTCGAAGTGCTTCCGGACAAAATCGATCCGGTCGCTGGCCACGGTCATCCACAGGGGCTGACCCGCAGGGACAAAGTAGTTGTCGAGATCGAGATCGATGTCGGCCGGACTTTCCGCCGACCAAAGAAAATCCAGCGAAAGCAGATCCCGTTGGGGGAGGATGGGATCCTTCACCGTCCATCGTACCCTCGACTTCACCGGGGCGTCCTCCCCGGAGCCGCCAAGGCGAAGGCGGATGGCCTTCACGGCGGTGTGGCCCAGGAAGGGGGGCAGAAAGATGTGTCGCATGCCTCGGGCAGGAGACGTTTCCGGCGGGGCGGAGGGCGCCTTGTAGCTTTCTTCGGGCACAGCCACCCAGGCTTCCCGATCCCGGGGATGATAGGCCGCGCGCAGATCCGTTCGTCGCCCGAAAAAAGACCTGACTTGCCGGGCAGACTGTCCCGGAAGATCGGCCGCCAGTTCCACGGGCAGCAGTCGAAAGGTCAACGACCCGCTTTCGGTCCCATTCACAGGGACTTCCCGGATCGACAGCAGAGAGAACTCTCGAACCTGGCCGGACACTCTTTCCACTTCGATCCGAGGAATGGACAAGGGAGCATTCAGGAGCCTGGTGGTTTCACCCGCCCTCTCCGTAGAAAGATCCCAGAGCAGCCGGCGCCGGCTTCCTTCGCTCACATGGATCGTTCCCTGCAGATTGCCTCGCAGGCTGAGGTAGCTGAATGCCTCCCGAGGGACCTCCAGCTGCAAGGTCCTTCCCTCTTGCGGGTATCCCTGCGTCGCCGGCGGCCACGAGCTTTCGGAGAAACCGTCCACGGCTGCCGGCGAGGCCCTCTTGAGGTCCCGGGCGGACAGAACCCTCACCGCGCGCACGGAGATCGGGGCGGTCAGCGCCAGGGCGGCTTCCGGATTGTTCCACCCGAAACGGTCGGCCCGGTGCCTGGAACGCAATCCGGCGTCGACCTTTTTCGCCGAGGCGTGCCGGCCCCCACGACCGGCGCCGAGCTGAGACAGGTTTGTTATCGCCTCGGGACTCAAGGCTTCCGCAAAAATGCGGAATTCGTCCACGTAGGCCCGTCTCTCGTTGCTCTTCCGGTAATAGGGGGTCAGAGCCTGGGTGTGAATCCCGATTTGGTCCAGCCACCTGCCAAAATGAAATCGCCCGAGGCGGTTGCCGACTTCCCGGCCGTCCATGTAAAAGCGGAGTCCTTCCAGTTCATGCCAGGCAAAGGCCAAGTGGAACCAGCGACCGGCAACGACTCCGGAATCGATTCCGGCATCCGTCTCCAGGAGTTGGGAGTCCCGGTCATAGAGCCGTAGTTTCAGCGTCTGACCTGTCCAAAAGAGGTGAGCGAAGAGGTGTTGGGGGGAATGTAGCTGCCGGGTACTGATTCGAATGATGGAAAAGGGGGTCTCGCCGGGGGGCTCGTCCAGTTGCCACCAAAAGGACAACGTTCCCTGTTCGGAGTAGACATT
>JAPPFQ010000767.1 GCA_028875135.1 Acidobacteriota bacterium | reverse complement strand
GCTGGGTCCCGAGCCGTTGGCGCCCGAGCGGGAATTCCAGGGTTGGACGAAGGCTTGGGGGCCGGGGGGCGCCGCCGGGCCAGGTAGGGAACCCCTTCGCTCTCCCGGTCCGGGCCGGAGGCGAACTGCCTTTGGCCCGATGCCCGTGACAGGCTGCCGGGAGCCGGAGGCTGATCTGCAAAGTAGATCCGCTTTACGGTCAGATTGCCGTTGAAGTCCAGGAAAATACGGCTCAACCGGTCCTGGCTGGAGGAGAATTTGAGGGTGGCTGCGGCTTGCAACTCCTGCTGCGACGGTCGGAGCTCGACCGAAACGTCATACTCTTCAACATCGATGGAGGGGCCCTGGTCGATCTGCTGGGCCGGCAAGGGAGCAGAGCCGGCCAGCAGCATCGCCGGGAAAGCCAGGAGCCACGGGCAAGATTTTTTGAACCATTCTGACATCGGCAATTCTCCAGTCGTTCCGGACAGGATCAAACTTCCAAACGGTTAGGACGAAAATCGGTCCGATGCTGTTGTCTCCGCAAACCCGAAAATGCAGGCTACCGGCCAGATCGACCCGGACCAGCCCGCATTATCCCCTTTTAGGCACCGATTCCATCCAGGAAGCAATGCTCGCGGCAGCCCTCGAGATGGCCCCTCCCTGACCCAGTTTGTCCCTGACTCCGGACAGCGCCATTCTAGCACGCGCCGAACGATCGGATTCGGTGAGAAGCTTCCGGATTTCGGCATAGAGCCGGTCTTCGGTAAAGTCTTGCTGGTAAAGCTCGGGGATGATCCGGCGGCCGGCGATCAGGTTGACCAGGCTGTAATAGGGCACATCAATCAGATACTGGCCCACAATCCAACTCGGAATCGAGATCCGGAACACCGCTATCAAGGGAGTCCCCAACAGGGCGGCTTCCAGGGTGGCGGTGCCGCTCGAAACCACCGCCAGGTCCGAATGGCCCACGGCGTTGTAGGTGTCGTTTTCGACCAGCGCAACCGAGAGTCCCGGAGCCTCGTCCCGGATCAGACCGAGGACCAGTGGGGCATGTGAAGGAGAAGCCAGGGGTACCAGAAACTGAGCCGGCTGCTCCCACTGGATCCGCCGCGCCGTGCGGGCCATGGCCGGCAGATTGAACCGGATCTCCCTGGATCGGCTGCCTGGAAGCAGGCTGATGGCCAGGCGGTCCTCGGCCAAACCGAGTGAGCGCAGGAACTGAGCCCGCGAGCAGGAAGTCTTCACCCGGTCCACCAGCGGGTGGCCGACGTATTCCACCTCCATCCCGTATCGCCGGTAAAACTCCTCTTCGAAGGGCAGAATGACGATCATTCCGTCCACCCAACGTCGAAGGGCATGCACGCGGCGCTTGCGCCAGGCCCAGATCTGGGGGCTGATGAAATAGAAGACTCCCACCCCCTGTCGCTTGAGCCTCCTGGCCAAGGGGAGGTTGAAGTCCGGGAAGTCGACCAGAATGGCCCAGCGGGGCTTCCTTTGCCTGGCGGCCGCCTCCAGTTGGCGCAGGGCGGCGAAAAACCGGCCCAGGTGGGAAACGGCCTCGAAAGGCCCCAGCACGCTCAGTTGCCGGTTGTCCACCAGAATCTCCATCCCCGCCTTCCGCAGGGCCGGGCCGCCGCAGCCGAAGAAGGCGGGTCCGGAGGCACTCATCCTGGTTCCGAGAGCCTGGACCAGCTCGGCGGCATACATGTCTCCGGAAGCCTCGCCCGCCACCACCAGAACGGGTGCTGCCGGTTCCTGTGGGACGGATTTCATGGGAAATGTCCTCCCCCCGCCTGATAGGGCGATGCCTCCCCCGGCGGGCGGGTCTTCCAGCGGCGGTGAACCCACAGCCACTGATCCGGGTGTTGCTTGACAAGGTTTTCCAGGATCTTGTTGAAGCGGGCCGTATTGGCCACGATGTCGGCGCGGGTGTCGCCCGTCCGCACGATCTCGACCGGCGGCTCAAAGTGGAGTCGATGGATCTTCCGGGCGCTGTCCCAGATAAGCACGCCTGGAATCACAGTGGCTCCCGTTCGCAAGGCCAAGGCGGCCAGGACCGTGGTGGTGCAGGCCGGCAGGCCGAAGAAATCCACAAAGACGCCCGCGTCGCGGGTGGTGTTCTGGTCTATCAGGATGCCGACCCCTTCGTTCCGTTTCAGGGTCCTGAGCATTTCCCTCAGCGAGTCTTGCTTCCGAATGACCTGATTGCCGGATGCGGTTCGGTAGGCGTTGACCAGGCGGTCTACGTAGGGATTGTCGATCGGCCGGACCACGAATTTCAGCGGGTGGCCATAGAGCGCATGGGCAAAGGGACACAGCTCCCAGGCTCCGTAGTGGGCGGTCAGGAAAAGGGTGCCGCTGCCGCGGCGAAGCGACTCGGCATAGTTGTCAAAGCCGTCATACACCACCACCTTGGAAATGTTGTCCCGGTTGAGCCTGGGCAGCCTTGCAAATTCGACCAACAGTCTTCCAAAGTTCTGGAAGACTCCCCGGACCACGACCCTGGTATGTTCCGAAGTCCAGTGGGGAAAGGCCAGGTTCAGGTTTCGGGTAGCAGTGCGGCGGAGATGGCCCAGGCTCCGACAAGCCAAGGCGGCAACTCCCCGGGCCAGACACAGGGAGACCCGCCGGGGGAGAGTGCCGAAGATTCCAAGCAAGAGCCGGGCCGCCAGGTACTCTGCCCGCAGTCGAATCCGGACTGGCAGGGAGGGACGATTGTTGATGAGGTTGCTCCTTCCGAGTCGCCCGGCGCCTATCGAGATCGGCCGGCCGTTTCAGGAGGCAGCGGGCAGCGGGCGCGCCTCGCCCACCCGGTAACCAGTGCGGGCTAACCCACCACCTCCAGGCTGCGGGTCTTGATCAGGCATGTCACCTTCGATCCCGGTTGGAGTCCGAGGTCTCGCACTGCAGCCGGGGTCACCTCGGCCCACAGGATCTGCCCCACATCCACCGCCACGAAAAATCCGCCGGACAACTCCAGCATACGGCTGACCACACCCCGAACATGGTTTCGGGTGCTGAGCCCCTGGACATCCTCCAGGCTCAGGGTCACATCCGAGGGCCTGAATTGGACAAAGAGCGGGTGGGAGGAAGTGCCCTGCACTGCGGGAAGCTTCATTTCCTGCCCCCCCAGCCTTCCGACCCACTGGTCACCGCGCAACATGGCTCCATCGATCCGGAGCAGATTGACCGGTCCGGCCGAATGGGTCCATCCCAGGGGGGTGGGCTGTCCCAGCGCCTCTTCCGGGGTGCCCTCCGCCACCGCCCTCCCTCTCTCCATCACCACCACCTGCTGCGCGAATCGGCGCACCTCGGCCTGTCCGTGGCTGACGAACAGGGTCGGGATGTTCCATTCCGTGACCACCCTTTCCAGGTAGGCCAGAATCCGAAGCTTCATCGCCTCGTCCAGAGCAGCCAGCGGCTCATCCATCAGGAGCAGCACGGGGTTGCTCAGCAGCGCTCGCCCCAAAGCCACCCGCTGGCGCTCACCCCCAGACAAGCGTTCCGGATAGCGACTCAACAGGTCCTCGAGCTCCAGCACCTCCACCACCCGTTCGAAGCGAATGGGAGGACCGCTCCCCCGGCGCCGTTGCCCGTAGCCGAGATTGTCCCCGACGCTCATGTGCGGGAACAGCCAATGGTCCTGGAACACCATTCCAACCTGCCGCCGCTCGGTGGGCAGGTGGACTCCGGCCGCACTGTCGTCGAGCC
>JAPPFQ010000138.1 GCA_028875135.1 Acidobacteriota bacterium | reverse complement strand
CCCAGGTGATTACCTGGTAGGGATCCATGATGTCGCAGGTCTTGCAGTGGACGCAGTTGGAGGGATTGATCTGGAGCCGGCGCCCCTTTCCGTCCTCCCGGGGAACGACCTCGTACACGTTGGCCGGACAGAAGTGCTGGCAGGGGCTTCCGAACTCCTGCGGGCACCGCTCCTGGCAGATACGGGGGTCGCTGATTCGCAGGTGGGAGGGTTGGTCTTCCTCGTGCCTGGTGCCGGAATAATAGACGTTGGTGAGCTTGTCGAAGGTGGTGTTCCCGTCAGCCTGCAGCGGACCCGGAGGAACCGCACTGGCGCCGTGGTAGGCGGCGATGGGACGCATTCGGCGGTGGCCGGGCCGACTCGGGAGCGGGTCTTTCCAGCCACGTCCTCCGGTCGCCATCTGGAGCCCCGACTGGAGCAGTCCCCAAACCAGGCCGCGCTCGAACCCCTGGTGGAAATTGCGCACCCGGTAGAGTTCCCGCCCCGCCCAACTCTTGCCCAGCAACCGGGGGTACCGGCTCAGTGTCCCTTCCGAAAAGTCATCCTTCAGCAGGGCCTCGAGAATGGTCTCGGCCGCCAACATGCCCGACTTCATGGCCAGGTGGATACCCTTGAGCCGCATGGAATTCACCAGGCCCGCCGAATCGCCGATGAGCAGCCCCCCGTCGAAATAGCTCCGCGGCATGGCGTAGTGGCCGCCCTCCGGCAAGGCCTTGGCTCCGTAGGCGGCCAGCCGGGCTCCCGCCAGGCGGGAGGCGATCAGAGGATGGGTCTTGAAGCGCTGGAACTGCCGGTGCGGGTCCAGGAACGGGTCCTTGTAGTCCAGCCCCACCACCAGGCCCAGCGAGAGGGTGCGGCCCATGTGGTAGAGGAAGCCTCCCCCGAATTCCTCCTGCCGGAGCGGGTAGCCCAGCGTGTGGATCACCTGACCCTTTTCCGGGGATTCTTCGGGAAGTTCCCAGACCTCCTTCACGCCGAGGGCATAGACCTGAGGAGCCTTGCCCCGGTCCAGCCCGAGGCGCTTCACCGCTTGCCCGGCCAGCGAACCGTGGACCCCTTCCCCCAGGACCACCACTTTGGCCAGGATGTCGACGCCCGGTTCCCAGGAGGACCTGGGCCGGCCTTCCCGGTCGAGGCCCTTGTCTCCGGTGCGCACCCCGACCAGGCGCTCGCCCTCGAACAGCAGCTCGGTGCCGGCGAACCCGGCGAAGAGATCGACCCCTCGGGCTTCCACCAGCTCCCCCAGCCACCTCACGAACCGGCTGAGCGAAATCAGGCGGTTGCCGTGGTTGTTGAGCGGCGGAGGCACCCAGGGAAGCCTGCACCGGTTCCCTTCGGTCAGGTAGTAGATGGAATCCCCACTGACCGCAGTGCCCAGGGGCGCATTTCTTTCCCGATAGTCGGGGATCAGCTCGGCCAGCGCGATGGGGTCCAGAATGGCCCCCGACAGGGTGTGGGCTCCGACTTCTCGGCCCTTCTCGATGAGGGCGATGCTGACCGACTCCAGCCGTTCGCCGGGAGGGGACTTCCGGTTGTGGGCCCGAATCAGATTGGCGAGGTGGAGGGCTCCGCTCAGGCAGGCGGGGCCGGCCCCGACGAAGAGAACGTCGACCTCCAGCCGCTCGCGGGGTTCACTCACGTTAAGGATCTCGAGCGTGGGCATGTTGATGAGCGCACTCTTGCCCGTGCATGACCGATGGCCTGACTATAGCATACGGCCGGAGCACTGTTCCCGGACACCCCGGACAGGATGACACTGCGACCGGGGCAGAGCTGTCATGGGGGCGACTGCTGCCAAACTGCTCGCCCTTGTATTTCCGCCCCCCCGAGACTACACTGATTCCCTTTTGCGGAGAGCATCTCCCTCCTGCCGGTGTGTTGCACCTCGAATTTGTCCCCGGAGACTCTTCAATAGGTCAGCTCGCTATCTTGACTGATTTTCCCGCCAAGGCGGGGTTGGTTTGCTGTTGATGCGTACGGAATGGCGAAAACATGTCGAGCTTGGTTCCATGGGCGTCAAGGCCCGGTGGATGGAACTCCTGGATCCTGCTTCTTGGGGACGAGTCGTCGGGCTCACATTGTTGACGGTGTATTTCTACGTGTTCATGGAGTGGCTATTCTTTGTTACCAAGCCCTCTTTCATGTCTTCGCTGCCTTTGTCCGAGTCTCTGCTCATTCTGGCGGTTTCCTCCGGTCCAGTGCTAGCGGCGATGGTCGCGCCCCTGGTGTTGTACTGGCTGGTCTGGGCCTTGCTTCGCTGCGGCTTGGCGCTGGCTCGCTTCCAGGTTCCCGGCCTTTTTCGCGGTCTATGGGTTGCCGTGAGTCTCGTGCTTCCGGCAGGGGTGCTGGCTCTGGCTGCCTTTCTGATGGTCGACAACTTCACCTTGACGGTTCTGGGCTGGGGTATCCGGCACGTCGAGGGCAAGGGGTTGCTCGGGTATCAGGCGCTTCTCGTGTCGATTGCGGTGGCGGTCTACACCCTGACCTGGCAGGCAATACAGGCGATCTCACGCCACGGGCTCGGCCGCCCACTCGGTGTTGCCTGCGCCGCACTGGTTTCGATCACGCTGGTTGGAACCGTCTACGTGGGGACTCACAAACTTTCAGCGGCCACACCGGTCGGCGCACAGGTGAAGAACGGAGTGCTGCCTAACATATTGCTGATCGTTGGGGACGGTATTGAGACCGAGCATATGTCGCTGTACGGTTACGACAGGGACACAACCCCTTACCTGAGGCAACTGGCCGAAAGATCGCTGCTCTGCGAGAATAACTTCCCCAATGCCGGACCCTCGTCCGCTTCCGTTGCTTCCATTCTGACGGGGAAGCTTCCCACCGAGACGCGCCTTGTTTTTGCGCCCGATATCCTGACCGGAAAGGACGCCTACCAGCACCTGCCGGCAATCCTGAAAACGCTCGGATACCGCAGCGCCAACATTAGCCTCCGCTATTATGCCGATACCTATGACCTCAACATGCGTCATTCCTTTGACTGGGCCAATGATCGAGAACTGAAAGGTTTCCTGCTGCCGGAGTGGTTCACTGGATCGATCGGACAGGGATCTGCCTACTTTCTGACCCAGATTCGTGACCGGATCCAGAGTCGGCTGCTGCACGTCTTCGGTGTAGAGCGGATGAGCGACGCATTCGATCAGGTTCGTCAAGCCCCCCACCAGCGGCGAGGTGATAACGGGCGAATCGTTCAACTCCGGCGGTGGCTGGACGAGGGGGAGGGGCCCTTCTTCGTCTATCTCCACTTGCTGGGAACCCATGGGCCGAAATTCAGACCTGTCCGGCGCGTTTTCTCCGAGGGCAAGACCCAGGACCAGCCCTGGATGACGGATTTCTATGACGATGCCATTTTGCAGTTTGATACCAACGTGAAGAAAATTCTCGACAGCTTGGCCGAGCGGAACCTGTTACAGGACACCATTGTGGTTATCACGTCAGATCACGGCGTCAAGCATGCGACCGGGAAGCGAGTTCCTTTAATGTTTCTACTTCCTGCTCATGACGGCCGCCGTCGAGTGTCCTCCAACACTCAAAACCTGGATATCGCTCCTACCCTGCTTGAATACCTGGGGATGGATCGTCCGGGATGGATGATGGGGGAATCTTTGATCGGGAAGGACCCGAATCACGAGCGTACCATCTTCGCAGCAGACCGGATACATGGCACCGGGGTGGTAGCCCGCA
>JAPPFQ010000072.1 GCA_028875135.1 Acidobacteriota bacterium | reverse complement strand
CTCCGTAACCGGGCGAGATTCCCATGGACTGAGCTTCGCCGCACACAATATCGGCCCCGGCCGAGCCCGGAGATCGCACGATCCCCAGCGAGAGCAACTCCGCGATGTTGACGACCAGCAAGACCCCCTTTTGGCGGCACAGATCGGCCAGGGTGTCCAGGGATTCCAGGTTGCCCAGAAAATTCGGCGATTGCACCACCAGCGCACCGACATCCTCTCCCAGCCGAGCTTCCAGGTCCGCCGCATCCAGGCGCCCGTCTCCTCCATGGTCCACCGTTTGAATCGTCAGATCCTGATGTTGGGTAACCGTTTCAACCACGGCCCGGTATTCCGGATGGACCGTCCTGGCCACCAGGACTTGCCCTCGACGCGAGATGCGTCGTGCCATCAGCACCGCCTCCGCCAGGGCAGAGCTGCCGTCGTACATGGAAGCATTGGCGATTTCCATCCCGGTGAGTTGACAAATGAAGGTTTGAAACTCGAAGACGGCCTGCAAGGTCCCCTGGCTGATCTCGGCCTGATAGGGTGTGTAGGAGGTCAGAAACTCCCCCCGGGAACAGAGGCTGTCGATCACCAGCGGGATGAAATGCTGGTTTACGCCGGCCCCCAGAAAGGAAAGAATTCGGGGCGCGTTTCCGGCTTCCAGCTCGCCGAATCGAGCCAGCAGCTCGGGTTCGCTCAGGGCGGGAGGAAGATCGAGCGGGGAGCGGAGACGGATGGCCTCGGGGATGGAGGTGAGCAGGTCCTCTATCGACTGCAGGCCCAGGGCCTTCAGCATCAGAGCCTGCTGCTCCGAGGAGGTCGAAAGGTATCTCATCTATCCAGCCGACTCCTCCTCGACATACTTTCGGTATTGATCGGCGGTGAGAAGGTTGTCGAGGTCACTGGAGTCGACCAACCGGATCCTGACGAACCAGGCTTCTCCGTAGGGGTCCTCGTTGACCAGTTCGGGTGAGGAGTCCAGGTTCGAATTGACGGCCAACACCTCTCCAGCCACGGGAGCATAGACTTCGGACACGGCCTTCACCGATTCCACATTTGCCAGAACCTCATCGGCGGCGAAGGCCTGGCCGATCTCGGGCAACTCGACAAAGACGACGTCCCCCAACTCCTTTTGGGCGTGGTCGGTGATGCCTACGGTTCCGCCGTCTCCCTCGACTCGAATCCATTCGTGCTGTTTGCTGTATCGACAGTCATCGGGAAGTCTCATGGGCGATCTCCGGTTGTGGACGAGGAAAAGTGTTCTGATTTCCGAGGCAGAACACCGGCTGGTCAACGCCTCCGTCTCCGATAGAACGGGGTCTTCACGACTTCGGCGGGAACCAGGCGTTTTCTCACCTGAATATCCAGCCGGTTTCCCAGGAAGGCTTCACCCTCGTTCACATAGGCAAGTCCGATGTTTTTTCGCAGAAACGGGGCGGGGCTGCCGCTGGTGACCCAGCCGACTTTCCGGCCGTTTCCGAGCACGTCGTATCCGTCCCGGCCGATTCCCGGCCCCCGCATCTCAAAACCAATCAACTTCTTTTGTACTCCCGTCTCGAGTTGGGCGGCCAAGGCGGCCTTGCCCGTGAATTCGGGCTTGTCCATGCGAACCATCCACCCCAATCCCGCCTCCCAGGGTGTCGTGTCCTCGTCGATCTCGTGCCCGTAGAGAGCCATCCTGGCCTCCAGGCGCAGAGTATTGCGTGCGCCCAGCCCTGCCGGAAGCATCTCCCGGGACTTTCCCGACCGGCTCAGGGCCTCCCAGACGGCCTCGGCCGCAGAGGGTGGGAAGTAAATTTCAAAGCCGTCTTCTCCGGTGTATCCCGTGCGCGCAATCAGGCCCGGAACGCCCTGGATGTGCCCGGGTCGGAAGCGGTAGTAGCCGATTTCAGTCAGGTCCAGGTCGACCAGAGGCTGGAGGACCGGCTCGGACTCAGGACCTTGGATGGCCAACTGCACGTATTGATTGCTTACGTCGGTGACCCGGGCCCCAAATCGGTTCTGCCGGCAAATGTGGTGATAATCGCTGCCGGTGTTTCCGGCATTGACACAAAGGAGAAAGCGGCTTTCTTCCAGCCGATGGACCAGAACGTCATCCACAAACGTCCCCTGCTCGGTGAGCAGGGCGGAGTACTGGATCTGACCGGGTTGGAGGCGTCCGGCATCGTTGCAGGCGACCTGCTGCACCAGGGCCAGGCTGCCGGACCCATCGATCTCGATCTCTCCCATGTGGCTGACGTCGAACAGGCCGGCGCCGTTCCTCACAGCCAGGTGCTCCCGCACGATGCCGGAGTATTCGATGGGCATTTCCCAGCCGCCAAATGCGCCCATCCTGGCTCCCAGCCTTTGATGCAACGGGTGCAGGGGCGTCTTCTTCAGGGGAGACGTCATCGGCTGCCGGTCTCGGAAGGAGGCATCAAGCGTGGCAAAGTAACACACCCGCCGGGAAGCGTCAAGCCAATCGGGCGGCCCCTCAAAGGGCCTTGCGAAGGCCCTCGAAACCGGGTCAAATCCTGGCGACGGCAGACAGATTCAGCCTTCGGCGAGGAGGGTTTCCCGGGTTTGTTATAATCACCGGAAATTCTAGCTCGGGAACGACAGCCGGGACTGGTCCCCACTTTCACAAACGGGAGCGCGCGAGGGAACCCATGGCACCACAAACGCTTGTTGATCTCTTCGAGGAGGCCGTAACCCACAAGAGCCGGCCTGACGCCTTGCTGGTCAAACGCGACGGCGACTTTCAGCCGCTGTCTTCGACCGAAGTCCGCAGCCAGGTCCAGGGCATGATTGCCGGGCTGGTAAACCTGGGAGCGGAGCCCGGGGACCGAATCGCCCTCTTGTCGGAGAACAGGCCCGAGTGGCTGGTTTCGGACCTCGCCATCCTTTCCGCCGGCGCCATCAACGTTCCCGTCTATCCGACGCTGCCCTCGAACCAGATCGAGGGGCTTCTCAACGACGCCGGTGTCAAGATCATCATCCTGTCCACGCCGGAGCAACTGGAGAAGATTCGGGAAATTCAGTCGAAGATTCCCAGTCTCCAAGTCACGGTGGTCATGGACCTGGAAGAATCTGAATCCGACAGCCTGCGGAGTTTCGACAGCCTGCGGGAGGAGGGGGAACAGGCCTGGCAGAGCGACCCGGCCGCATATGAAAAGGTCCGTCAAGGAATCGGTCCGCAAGACGTGGCCACCATCATCTACACCTCCGGCACCACCGGGCCGCCCAAGGGAGTCATGCTGTCTCATGCCAACGTCGTGGCCAACGTCCTGGAGCTCAGCCGGGTATTCGACTTCGATCACAGGGACAAAGTCCTTTCCCTGCTGCCGCTCAGCCATATTTTCGAACGGGTGGCACACTACCTCATGTTCTATTGCGGGGTGAGCATCGCCTACGCCGAAAGCATCGAAAAGGTGCCGGTCAACATGCAGGAGGTCAAACCCACGGTGGTGGCTTGCGTCCCCAGATTTTTCGAGAAACTCCACGACCGTGTCATGGAATCCAGGCAACTCAGTTCCGGCCTGAAACGCACCCTGGGCGAGTGGGCATTCGGGGTAGGGGAGCGCCATACCCGTCATGTCCTTCAGGGAACCAGCCCACCCCCCGGCCTGGCATTCCAGCGATTTCTTGCCTCCAAGCTTGTATTCTCCAAGCTCCAGCAGCGCATTGGCGGCCGCCTGCGTTTTTTCATCTCGGGAGGCGCTCCTCTCGACCCCACCCAGGCCGAGTA
>JAPPFQ010000413.1 GCA_028875135.1 Acidobacteriota bacterium | reverse complement strand
CCCTGAAGCCCACTACAATCTGGGGGTGGCTCTGGCCCGGCAGGGGCGCACCCGGGAGGCCTTGCAGTTCTTCCGGCAGGCGGTCCGCCTGAAGCCGGAGGACGCAGAAGCCCAATCCAACCTGGGGATGGCCTACAGCCAATTGGGCCGGTTGGAGGATGCCGTAGCGGCGTTCCGCCAGGCCGTGCGCCTACGGCCCGATTCAGCCAGGGCCTTCGTCAACCTGGGCCTGACCCAGGCCCGCCTGGGCCGCACCTGGGAGGCCATCGAGGCCCTGTCCCGAAGCGCGAGCCTTTCCCCCCGCAATGCCGAAGTCCGGCTCAGCCTGGGCCTGCTCTACCTGAGCGCGGGCGACCTGGCCTCGGCGGAGGCGCAGGCTGAAATCCTCAAGGAATTGGACCCGGAACGGGCCAGGATGCTGGCGGACCGCATCCGCAAAAAAGAACCGTGAGCTACCCCCGATAGTCCAAGTGGATCTCCACGCTCTGCACCACCAGCGGCGGCTTTAGCCGGGCATCCCTTTTCAGCAGGCGAACCTGGACCACGTGGGTGCCCCGGGCAGCTTGTTCCGGCCGCAGCTTCCACACCAGCCAACTGTCTTCAGCCACGTCGGAGGGGTTGTCCGGGTCCTCTGCGGCCACGTTGCGTTCCTTGGGCTCGGGCAGTTGGGCGCCGTCCAGGCTGACTTCGACCTTGTCCTTGACCGAGCGGTGTTTCAGTTCCACCTGCAGCTCGGCGCTCTTGAGGTTTCCTTCGCGGGCTTCCTGGACCGTGTCGTCGTAGACCTTGACGTGGAAGCGGGGACCCTCCTCCGTCAGTGTCCGGTAGAGCGCCACCGGAGTCTCTCCATAGAGCCGGTCGTGAAGGTCGGCGCCGGCCCAGTTGCCTTCCTTGGGCTCGCTGAAGGGCCAGCCGCCGATGTAGCGGTGCAGGGCCCCGTAGACCTTGTCGGTCCCCTTGAGGGTCCCGAGCGATCCCACGGTGGTCAGCAGCGGCCGGCGGGTCCTCTCGTTGGCGTGCCAGTTGAAGCAGTAGATGCCGTCGGCCCCGCGTTCCCAATAGCCGGTGGCGGCCGCCCGCACCATGGCCTCATGCCATTCCTGTTGGGGCTTCAGTCCCTGGTGGGGCCCCCAGAAGCCGCTGTCGAAGCCGGGATAGAAGCGGACTCCGGTGCCCTTCAGCAGATCCAGGAAAGCTTCCACCTCCACGCCATAGTCGGTCAGGGCTCCACCTCCGGCCGTCATCATGTCGCAGAGATCTTCCCGAACCCAGGTCTTCAGGTCGTAGCCGATGCGCCGGCAGGCCTCCATGGTGGTGGCCACCCGAACCGCAACGTAGAACGGCCTGCCCCTCTCCCGGGCCAGGCGGCGGGTCATGGAGCGCAAGGCTCGCTGCAGGTCGGTCAGGGTATAGCTGAGTCGCTGGGCGTCATCCAGGGGCAGGTGGAAGGCGTGGCGCTGCCAGTCCAGCTCGACACCGTCCCAGTCGGCCAGCTTGCAGACCTCGGTGACGCTCTGCAGTCGGAGTTCCCGGATCTCGGGGATGGCGAAATTCCAGGAGGCCGCGAACCACCTGGGAGCCTGGCGGGGTCCCAGGCACCACTCCGGGTGCTGCTTGCGCAGGGGAGTCAGACCCTCGATGCTAGCCTCGGCCATGTCCTCGAGCTGCAGGCCGTTGAAATGGTTGTCGTTCATGCGGATGGAAGCATAGACGTGCATTCCCAGCTCGTGACCTCGCTTCACCAGGGCGGCATAGGGGTTCTCGCCCTTGCGCAGCAGCTCACGGATGCCTTCGTTGTGCCGCATGGACCGCACCGTGTCGTAGAGGCGGCCCTGGGAATCGCCCGCCATTTCCATGGTCTCGGAGGGCCACTTGGCCTCGTGCTCCCCGGTGCACCAGAAGTGAGCCCCCACCTGGGTGTCCTTCATGGGGGCGTAGGCCTTTTCCACGAACTGCTCCACCGATTGCGGGTACTCGGAGTAATCGTGAGGGGCCCCGTCCCAGTTGTAGATGACGGGATAGGCCGGTGGCCTGTCCCTGGGGGTCCCTTGAGAAGAACTGCCGGCAGCCTTCCCCTGCAGGGGAAAATCGGCCATGGACCCTCCCCAGGCCGCCATGCCCAGGGCTCCCGTTTCCAGGAACGTTCGTCGGTTGAATTCCATTTTGGGGACTCCTTCTCTTCAGTAGTGGCCACTCACCGGAAAGGTGAGATTAGCCACGGTAGTTTCGCAAACAATAACTTGTGGATGCGGGCGCCCGCAAACTGTAGCACCAAAAGTCCGGAAGGAAAAAGAGTTATCCACGAAGGGCCACGAAGAAGGAAATAAAGGAAAACGAAGAACCACGAATGGACACGAATGAACACCAATAAACTGATTGACGAATTGAGGCGTTTGCAAGATTTTGTGGTTCAAGTTCATACAAACGATCAGTCGTTTTTCCTCGAAAGATGCAAAGGGCGGAGGGGGACTGACCCGGTTCCCAGTCTGAATTGCTGGCTCCCGCGCATGGGAAGCTCCGGCGTCGGTCGCCATCGCTGCAGTTCATGTTCATTGCGGACGGAGGCATTTGTCATAGAATGGTGGCGCTATCCATTGCTACTCGAGGAGCCGTCATGAGGAAGCCATCGGGGATTCGTCTGCTGTGTCTTGCAGTGATGCTGGCTGGGGCGCCGGCTTGCCTGCTCGAGGAGGAACGGGCACGGGTGGCCATTGTAGTGGGCAGTGAGGCAACCGAACTGGAACGCCTGGCCGGTTCGGAGCTGGGCTCCATGCTGGAGAAGCTGTTCAAGGTGTCGGCCACCGTGGGAACGGCTGCCGGGAAAGAGGCCCGGGCGGTGATTCTGGTCGGGCGTCCCCAAAGCAATCCGCTGCTGGCCGAGGCTGCTGGAGAGAGCTGGCCCGATCTGAGCGCCCAGGGACTGCTTCTCAGGAGTGTGAGCGGTCAGGTCCCTACGTTGCTGGTGGGTGGAGGCAGTCCGGTAGCGGTTCTGTGGGCCGCCTACGACCTGGGCGAACGCCTGGGGGTCAGATATCTTGTGAACCGGGATGTCTTTCCCGACCGCCGCCGATGGTCCGGCTTGCCCGATCTGGACCTGGTCCAGGAGCCCAACCTGCGCATCCGCTGCTGGCGCCTGGTGAACGATCTGCCCCACGGGCCGGTTTCCTGGAGTCTGGAGGAGTACCGCCGCTTTCTGCGCCAGATCGCCAAGATGAAGTACAACCGCATCCACTGCGCCCTCTGGCCGGCCCAGCCCTTTGTGCACTACAGCTTCCGGGGGATGGAAAAGCCTCCCGGCGTCCTCTATTTCGGCCACCGCCATCCCATCGGCCCGGAAACCATCGGCCGGGAACGTTTCGGCTCCATGCAGGTCTTCACCAATCCCGAGTTCGTGGGCGCGCAATCCGGAGAAGAAATGGTCCGGCGGGCCATCGGACTGGTTGGCGGCGTCCTGAAGGAAGCGAAACGCCTGGGGATGGAGACCGGACTGTCCATTCAGCCCTTCCAGTGGCCCAAGGCGTTCATGAAGGTCCTGCCGGGCTCTGAAATGGAGCGCCAACTTGGCGACCTCACGGCAGGTCCCGGACGTGCCCAGTCCATGGAGGACCGGGGGCTGCGCGACATGGTCACCACCATCTTTCGCGCCTATGTCGAAACCTATCCCGACATCGACCACGTCCACGTGGGCATGCCGGAGCACCGGAGCTGGGT
>JAPPFQ010000084.1 GCA_028875135.1 Acidobacteriota bacterium | reverse complement strand
CGTGCCCTTGCGGGGGGGGGGGGGCGCCTCCAACTGGATGATCCCCTGGGCCGGCGAGGCGGGTGCCGCCGCCGATCCCCCCGACCCTTTTCTGAAAGCCTGGGTTCAGTATTACCGATCCCTGACAGGGACGATCGGCAGCCTCTTGGGGGGAGTCATTGCCAGCCTGGTCGGGCGCCGTCGCACCTATTTCCTGATGAGTCTGGGAGCTCTGTTTTCCAGTCAGTACATGTTCTGGCTGCTCATTCCCACCGATGACACCTTCCTGATTTGGGCCGCGGCCCTGGGATTTTTCTCCGGTGTCTATTTCGGGTGGTTGCCGCTGTTCCTGCCGGAGCTTTTTCCCACCGCCGCCCGTTCCACCGGCGCCGGCGTCAGCTTCAATTTCGGTCGCATCCTGTCGGCGGTAGCCGTGTTGTTGGCCGGATGGCTGATTGCATACCTGGACGGGGACTATGCCCGCATCGGAAGAGTCACCAGCCTCATCTACGCGGTCGGGATGGTCGTGATTTGCTTTGCTCCGGTTAGTTCCGACCACAGGCTGAGGGACTGATCAACGGGATGCGGGGAAAGGTAGAGGCATAGAGGGCGCGGCCGGCCGGCGCCAACGGAGAAACAATACTATGAAAACGATCACTCGTCGCAGGATCCTGTCCTACTCGCTGGGCGGATCGGCCGCCCTGGGGGTGATGGGCACTCTGGCAATCCGGTCCGGATCCGGCTCGCCTAACGAAAAGGTGAATGTAGCCGTGATCGGCATCAACGGCATGGGCCACTTTCACGTCAGGACCCTGGCCAACCGGACCGACGCCCACATTGTGGCCCTCTGCGACGTGGACCCGGCGGTTCTGCAGAAGGTCAGTGAGACGGTCAAGAATGCGACCGGCAAGACCCCCAAGCTGGAAGGCGACTTCCGCCAGGTCCTGGCCGACCCCTCGATAGAGGCGGTCGTTATCGCCACTCCTCACCACTGGCACGCCCCCATGGCCCTGCGAGCCATGAAGGCCGGCAAGGACGTCTATGTCGAAAAGGCCGCCAGCCACGTCTTTCGAGAGGGTCAGCTTCTGGTCGAGGCGGAACGGAAATACGGGCGGATCTTTCAGCACGGAACCCAGATGCGCGCCAGTCCGCTGCTGGCCCGTGCCGGCGAGATCCTGGCCGCCGGGACCCTGGGCGAGATCAAGACGACCAAGGCCTGGAACGTGCAGCGACAGATCGAGCGCCCGGTGGCGCCCGATGGGCCGGTTCCCGAGGGAGTCGACTACGACAGGTGGCTGGGTCCGGCCCCGCGTCGTCCCTTCAACCCGAATCGATTTCATCGCAACTGGAGGCTCTTCCGCGACTACAGCAACGGGGACATCGGTGACGACGGGGCCCACGACCTGGACCTTGCCCGCTGGGCGCTGGGCGTCGACACTCACCCCGAGCGCATCACCGCCCACGGAAGCCAAATAGACCTGGCCGGGGCGCGCGAGTATCCGGACAACATGATGGTGGCCTACCAGTACGGGCAGGGAAAGGTGCTCCTCTACGAGGAACGCCTCTGGACACCCTACGGGCTCCATGGTTACGACAGCGGCAACACCTTCTACGGGACCGAGGGGTACATGGTGCTCTCGCGGCGAGGATATTTTCAGGTCTTCATGGGCAAGAAAGAGCACAAGGGAGAGGGCATGAAGGAAGGGAGCCTGGCCGAGACCGGTCGCCAGAACATGGCCCAGTTTCTCCAGTGCGTGCGCGACCGCTCCCGCCCCACCGCTCCCGCCCGGGAAGCCCACCTTTCCTGTGCCCTGATCCACCTGGGGGAGATCGCCTACCGGCTCTCCCAGGTGCTGCACTTCGATCCGGAGAACGAGCGCTTCTCCAACAATGCCCGGGCCGACGCCATGTTGACCAAGGACTACCGGGAACCCTGGAGCGTGGAGGGCTTGTAGCTCCGCCGGTCCACCTCTGCGAAGGAGAGACGAGATGAAAAGACGAGAATTTCTGACCACCATCGAACGCGCCGGCCTGGGGATGGCCGCCGGTGCTCTCATGACCGCGGGAGCCGGTCAGGCCCAGGCCGGCTCGGCGCCCGGCAGACCTTCCGGTTCGACCGAAAAGGCCACGACCGGACACCGCTTCCGCCGGGCCATGTACATCCCGGAGTTGCGGCTGCCCTTTGACGAGGAGTTGGCCGCGGCCAAGGAGATCGGGGTGGACTACGTCTGGTTCAACCGCATGCTCAACGAGACCGAGATTGCGCAGATGAGCGACGCGGCCGCCGACCGCATGGCCCAGAGGGTGGAGAAGCAGGGACTTGAGATTTTCCTGCTCAACGCGGGCAATCCCTTCAAGCACGTTCACCTGACCGACCTGGATCTCAAGACCATGGCGGATCACCAGGGGTTCAAGAAAGACTTCGAGCACCTGGTCCGCTCCATGCAGATCGCCTCCCGCATCGGCGTGGGCGCCGTGGGCGCCTTCACCTTCGCCTGGCCGGGCGAGTACTCCAGCGGCAAGCCCACCTGGCCCATGCGCTGGCTCACCCGGGGCGGGGTCATCGCCGAGGTGGACATGGAGAAGCTGGTGAAGGCCTTCACCCTGGTGGCGGAGGAGGCCGAGCGCTACCAGGTGGACGTGGCGCTCTCCATGATGCCCTGGAACTACACCAACACCACCGGCAACTTCCGCAGCCTGGTGGAACGGGTGGGCTCCCGCCGCCTCACGGTGATGTGGGGGCCGGCCGACTGCTGGAACTGCGGCGAGTGGGACGTGGCCACCGCCGGCTTCAGCAACATTCGGCCCTATCTCCACGGGCTTCATCTCAAGGACCTGCACGTAACCGACGGCCGCAAGCTCAAGTTCGAATACCGACCCCTGGGCGACGGCGACGTCGACTACCTCACCATCCTGCGCGGCATGCGAGACCACGGCTGCGACGTCTTCCTCTCCCTGGCCACCCACTTCCGCCCCCCCAGCGGCTCCCGCGTCGAGGCCATGAAGATCAACTACCGCAACCTGAACGAGATGATCCGCAAGGTGGAAGCGGAGGTTTGAAGGGCGTTAACCCCATGGCGGTGGGAGGCAACGATATCAAGGAGAGATTGTCGTGAATCCACTTACCCGAAGGACCTTTCTGTCACGGTCGGCACGCGGGGCGGCCCTGGGAGCGCTGGGACCGGTGTTGGCTGCCCGTCGGGCCTGGTCTGCCAATGACCGCCTGGGGATGGCCGTCATCGGGCTGCGGGGGATCGGTTTCAGCCATCTGAAGCGCATCCTGGCGGGGCCCGATACGGACTGCCTGGCCGTCTGCGACGTCGATCGGGAGTTCCGAGAGCGCGCCGCCGAAACCGTCAAGCAGGCCACCGGACGCAAGCCCAAGGTGGTGGTCGACTTTCGCCATCTGCTGGATGACCCCGCCATCGATGCCATGGTGATTGCCACCCCTCACCACTGGCATGCTCCCATAGCGGTTCGGGCGCTGCGGGCGGGCAAGGATCTCTACGTCGAGAAACCGGCCAGCCACGTGTTTCGGGAGGGACGGGTAATTCTGGACACGGCCAGGAAGCATGGCCGCATCGTGCAGCAGGGCACCCAGATGCGCTCGAGCCCGGTGACGCTCAAGGCCGGGGAGCTGTTGAAGGCGGGGGTGATCGGGGAAGTCAAGATGTCCAAGGCCTGGAACCTGCAGCGCCACCGGCATCGCACCCCGGTTCCGGACGGCCCGGTCCCGCCT
>JAPPFQ010000744.1 GCA_028875135.1 Acidobacteriota bacterium | reverse complement strand
CATGAAAGCCTGACCGTGATCACGGGAGTGAGCGGATCGGGGTAGTCCAGCCTGGCCTTCGTCACCATCTATGCCGAGGGGCAGCGCCGCTACGTGGAATCGCTCTCGGCCTACGCCCGCCAGTTCCTGGAACGGATCCAGAAACCCGACGTGGAGGAGGTGGCGGGCATCTCGCCGGCGATCGCCATCAAGCAGAAGAACAGCCTGCGCAATCCCCGCTCCACGGTGGGAACGGTGACCGAAATCTATGACTACCTGCGGCTGCTCTACGCCCGAATCGGCCGCACCTTCTGCTGGCAGTGCGGAACCGAGGTCAAGAAGGACGTGCTGGACCAGGTGGTCAGCCGGCTGATGGCTCTTCCCGCGGGAACGCGTCTCCACATCCTGTTTCCCTTTGCTCACTATCGTCGTCATCAGGAGCTGAAAAAGGACCGTGCGGCCTCGAAGCCGCGCTCCGGGGGGCGGGAGCCGGAACTCCTCAAGACCGTGCTGCGGGACTTGCGCCGACATGGCTTCCACCGCCTCTACCGGGAGGGACGCATCTACGAGTTGTCCGACCCGGAGTCATTGCTGGCCCTGGACTTTTCCGCCCCGCTGGAGGTTCTGGTGGATCGAGTCATTATCGGGCCCGGGCTGCGCCAGCGCCTGGCCGACTCGTTGGAGATCTGCTACCGGGAGTGCTCGGGCCACGCCCTGGCCGAAGTGGTGGGCCGGTCCGATGAAGGCCAGGCCTCGGCAGCCGGCGATTTCGACGGCAACGGAGCGGGGGTGGGCGCCCGCTTCTCCTTCAACGAGGGTTTCGTCTGCCGCCGGTGCCACATCGCCTACGAGCAGCCCGAGCCCCGCCTGTTTTCCTTCAACAATCCCTTTGGAGCCTGTCCCCGCTGCCAGGGGTTCGGCAACACCATGGATATCGATTTGAAACGGGTGATTCCCAACCCGGAGAAGAGTCTGCGGGAGGGGTCCGTCGATCCCTGGACCAAGCCAAGCTACATGAGGCTGCGGGCCTAGTTAAAGCGCTTTGCCCAGCGACACGACATCCCCTGGGAAGTCCCCTACCGCGACCTGCTCCCGTGGCAGAAGGACCTGATCAATGCCGGGGACGAGAATTTTCGGGGCATCAGGCGGTTCTTCGACTACCTGGAAACCAAGAAGTACAAGCTCTATGTTCGCGTGTTCCTGAGCCGCTATCGCGGATACACCCGCTGCCTGAGCTGCAACGGGTCCCGGCTGCGCATCGAGGCCCGGGCCGTCAAGATCGAGGGGAGGGAAATCGGCGAGGTCACGGCCATGACCGTCGGCGAGGCCCGGGAATTCTTCCGCAATCTGAAGCTGACCCACTATGAGTCCAGCGTGGCTCATCGGATCCTGGAAGAGCTGCGCATGCGCCTGGGATTCCTCTACCGGGTTGGCCTGGAATACCTGACGCTGGACCGGCTGGCGGCCACCCTGTCCGGGGGCGAAGCCCAGAGGATCCAGTTGGCCACCTCCCTGGGCTCCTCCCTGGTGGGAGCGCTTTACGTCCTGGACGAACCCTCGATCGGCCTGCATCCCCGCGACAACGCGCGGCTGATCGAGATCCTCAAGAGCCTGAGGGATATGGGCAATACCATCCTGGTGGTGGAGCACGAGCCGGCCATGATCCAATCAGCCGACCGCATTATCGACATGGGGCCCGGTGCCGGGGAACAGGGGGGACGGGTGGTATTTTCAGGGGACTTCCCCGACTTGATCCATTGCCGCGGTTCGCTCACGGGAAAGTACCTGAGCAGGGAACTGGAGATCCCCGTGCCTGCTTCCCGGTCGTCTCCCGACAGTCGCTGGTTGAAGCTCCACGGGGCCGAGGAAAACAATCTCAAGCGGCTGGACGTGGAGATTCCGCTGGGAATCGTCACCTGCATCACCGGAGTATCCGGCTCCGGCAAGTCGACCTTGGTGCACCAGGTGCTCTACGCGGCGCTGAAGGCCCGCAAGGGTGAGGCTCCGGATCGCGGCAACTACCGGAGCATGGAGGGGGAGCACTGGATCTCGGACGTCCGGCTGGTGGACCAGTCACCCATCGGTCGCACTCCCCGTTCCAATCCGGTCACCTACATCAAGGCCTTCGATGCCGTTCGAGAGTTGTTTGCCTCGACCCGGGAGGCTCGGGAGCGTCGCCTGAGCGCCGGTGACTTCTCCTTCAACCTGGCGGGGGG
This sequence comes from Acidobacteriota bacterium, assembly GCA_028875135.1. GTDB lineage: Bacteria > Acidobacteriota > Terriglobia > Versatilivoradales > Versatilivoraceae > Versatilivorator. The sequence goes on along the minus strand of JAPPFQ010000744.1, from coordinate 1,542 downwards.
GCGCTGCGATCACTGCCAGGGGGACGGCACCGTTACCGTGGAGATGCAGTTCCTGGCCGACGTGGAGCTGGTGTGCGAGGAATGCAAGGGGACTCGCTACAAATCGAGCTTGCTGGAGGTGCGCTACAAGGGCAAGAATATCCACGAAGTTCTGCAGATGACGGTGCGGGAGGCCATGAGCTTCTTCTCCGCCGTTCCCCGGCTGACCAGGAAGCTGAAGGTGCTGGAGGACGTCGGGCTGGGCTACCTCCGGCTGGGACAATCCGCCACCACGCTCTCGGGGGGTGAAGCCCAAAGGATCAAGCTGGCCTTTCACCTTTCCCGTCAAGTGGGCAAGCACGCGCTCTACCTGTTCGACGAGCCCACCACCGGTCTGCATTTCGACGACGTCCACAAGTTGCTGCGGGCCTTTCGCCGCCTGGTGCGGGCCGGGGCGACCATCCTGGTCATCGAGCACAACCTGGATGTGATCAAGACGGCCGACTGGATCATCGACCTGGGACCGGAGGGAGGCGATCAGGGAGGCACCGTGGTGGCTACCGGGCCGCCCGAGCGGGTGGCCGCCGCCAAGGGGAGCCATACGGGCCGGTTCCTGAAGGAAGTGCTGGCCGGCAACGGCCAAAGGGTGAATTGAATGGCGACAGGCGTCCAGGTACGGAGACGGCGGTCCCTCCTGCCGGCTCCTCGGGCCCTGCTGTTCTGCCTCTGGGCGATCCTGGGGACCTGGGCCTTTCCGGCGGACTCCGAAGACGGCGGTCCGGTCTCGGATCCCCCGGCCTCCGGAGCCACCGCGGCGGAGGCAATCGGGCCGGAAGAAGCCGAGCTGGACTATCTCGGCCTGGCAGAGGGCCACCGCCAGGCCGAGGAGTACCTGCAAGCCATCTCGGCCTACCAGTTGGCCCTGATCGAGGATCCTCACAATTCCGTGGCCTGGTTTGGCCTGGGACTGTCCCAGTACGAAGCCGGCCAGGTTCAGGAGGCCATCGGCTCCTACAAGGAAGCCCTGAAGAACGACCCCGAACTGTGGGAGGCGGAGATGAACCTGGGGGTGATCTGGTTCAACCGCAAGAACCCGGGTCAGGCCCTTGTCCATTTCGAGCGAGCCCAGGGCTTGAGCCCGGAGAGCTGGCGGCCCTTCTTCCTGGCGGGAGAGGTCCACCGCTTGCGGGACGACCTGGCGGAAGCGGAAGCCAGCTACAAGCGGGCCCTGGATCTGACCCCGGCAGGGGACGAGCGAGCCCTCATCCGCGCGGCCCTGGTCTCCGTCTATCTCGGGAAAAAGGACTATGCCGGAGCCGCCAGGCAGGTCATGGCCTCCCGTCCCCATGCGACCGACCTGGAAGCGAGCGACCGCCAGTTGGCGGCCCTGTACCTGGAGATGGGTCAGGAGGGGAAGGCCCTGCCGTACCTGGAGCGCCTGGCGGCCGATCCCTCGGCGGGACCGGAATTGCACGAGACCATCGGGTGGATGCGGGTGGATCGGGAGGACTACGACCGGGGCATCCAGTCGCTTGAAATCGCACTGGAGCGGCAACCCGACCC
>JAPPFQ010000438.1:2660-3742 GCA_028875135.1 Acidobacteriota bacterium | reverse complement strand
TTGCGGCTGATGGTGGACAGCGGCTTTGAAGTGACGGTGGTTCCGGCCAGGACCAGCTCGGCCCGGATCCTGGACATGAACCCTGACGGGGTCTTCCTCTCCAACGGCCCGGGAGACCCGGAGCCGGTCGCCTATGCGATCCGGACAGCTCGGGAGCTGATCGGAAAGAAGCCGATCCTGGGGATCTGCCTGGGCCATCAGATCCTGGGTCTGGCGGTGGGCGGCAGCACCTACAAGCTGAGATTCGGCCACCACGGCGGCAATCACCCCGTGATGCGCATGCAGACGGGGCAGGTCGAGATCACCGCGCAGAACCATGGATTTGCCGTGGATATTTCCTCCCTGCCTGAATCCATCGAAGTGACCCACGTCAATCTCAACGATCAAACCCTGGAGGGATTCCGTCACCGGAGCCAACCGCTGTTCTGTGTCCAATACCATCCGGAATCCTCTCCGGGCCCGCACGATTCCCGCTACCTGTTTGAAGAGTTCAAGCGGGTGATTCGTCAGCACCGGAGGGAGAGCGGGACCTCCTTCGCTTGGCGAGACTGAATGCCCAAGAGATCGGACATCAAGAAAATCCTGGTCATCGGCTCGGGACCGATCGTGATCGGGCAGGCCTGCGAGTTCGACTATTCCGGGACCCAGGCCTGCAAGGTCCTCAGATCGGAGGGTTACGAGGTGGTCCTGGTAAATTCCAATCCCGCCACCATCATGACCGACCCCGAGTTGGCGGACCGGACCTATATCGAGCCCCTGACACCGGAGTTCGTTGAGGCCATCATCCTGGAGGAGAGGCCCGACGCCCTGCTGCCCACCGTGGGCGGCCAGACGGCGCTCAACCTGTCGGTGGCGTTGTCCGAGAGAGGGGTTCTGGACAGGCAGGGAGTCGAGCTGATCGGAGCTCAGATCAAGTCGATCAGGGTGGGGGAAGACCGGCTGCTCTTCAAGGAAGCCATGAGGGAGATAGGCCTGGAGACGCCGCGAAGCGGGGTGGCCTACGACTTCAAGGAGGCCCGGCAGATCGTCAAGGAGGTGGGATACCCGGCCATTATCCGGCCCTCTTTCACCCTGGGGGGAAC
>JAPPFQ010000438.1:0-2650 GCA_028875135.1 Acidobacteriota bacterium | reverse complement strand
TACCCCTTGGTGGCACAGGGGGCGGCATCGCCTACAACGCCGAGGAGTTCGAACAACTGGCCAAGAGGGGGCTGGATCTCAGCCCGGCCCATGAGATTCTGATCGAGGAGTCGGTCATCGGCTGGAAGGAGTTCGAGCTGGAGGTGATGCGCGACCTGAAGGACAACGTGGTCGTGATCTGCAGCATTGAGAACTTCGATCCCATGGGGGTCCACACCGGAGATTCCATCACCGTGGCTCCCGTACAGACCCTTACCGACAAGGAATACCAGTTCATGCGGAACGCCGCCATGCGCATCATTCGCAAGGTGGGGGTCGAGACCGGAGGTTCCAACATCCAGTTCGCGGTCAATCCGCTGGATGGCCGCCTGGTGGTGATTGAAATGAATCCCCGGGTGTCCCGAAGCTCGGCCCTGGCCTCCAAGGCCACCGGCTTCCCCATCGCCAAGATCGCCGCCAAGCTGGCGGTGGGACTCACACTGGACGAGATTCCCAACGACATCACCTTGAAGACCCCGGCATGCTTTGAGCCCACCATCGACTATGTGGTCACCAAGATCCCCAAGTGGGCTTTCGAGAAGTTTCCGGAGGCCGAGCCGCTCCTGGGAACCCAGATGAAGTCGGTCGGGGAGGTGATGGCTATCGGCAGAACCTTCAAGGAGTCGCTGCTGAAAGCCCTGCGCTCCCTGGAGACCGGGCGCAAAGTGGGCTCGCAAAAGCTGGAACCGGACCAGATTCGGGAAAAGCTGATCGTTCCCAATCCCGACCGCCTCCTCTATCTACGTTTTGCCTTCGAGAGAGGCCTCTCGGTGGAAGAGGCTTATCAGTACACCCATATCGATCCCTGGTTTCTGCGGCAGGTTCGGGAGGTGTCTCAACTGTCGACCGGGTTGCGGGGAGCCGAGCTGGCGGACATTCCTCCACTGCAGCTCCGGCAGGCCAAGCGGCTGGGTTTCTCCGACCAGTACCTGGCCTGGCTGACGGGTTCCACGGCTGCCGAAGTTCACCAACGGCGTCAAGGTCTCGAGCTCCGGCCGGTTTACAAGCGGGTCGACACCTGCGCGGCCGAGTTCGAGTCCTTCACGCCCTACCTCTATTCCACCTACGAGCAGCAGTGCGAGGCCGAGCCTTCCGAGAGAAGAAAGATCGTGATCCTGGGCAGCGGTCCCAATCGGATCGGACAGGGCATCGAGTTCGACTACTGCTGTTGCCACGCCTCCTTTGCCCTCAAGGAAGACGGCTTCGAGACGATCATGGTGAACTGCAATCCCGAGACCGTCTCCACCGACTACGACACTTCCGATCGACTCTACTTCGAGCCGCTGACCTTTGAAGACGTCATGCACGTGGTGGAGCGGGAGCAACCGGAGGGGGTGATCGTGCAGTTCGGCGGGCAGACTCCCCTGACCCTGGCCCTGCCCCTGCAGAGGGCCGGGGTTCCCATTATCGGCACCTCTCCCGAGTCCATCGACCTGGCGGAAGACCGCAAGCGATTCGGCCGTCTGCTCTCCGGCATGGGCATCCCCCAGCCTCCTTCCGGCACGGCCACCTCTTTCGGGGAGGCCGCCGCCATCGCCGAACGCATCGGCTACCCCATCCTGGTCAGGCCCTCCTATGTCCTCGGGGGTCGCGCCATGGTGATCGTGCACGACGACCAGTCCCTGGAGCGTTACATCAGCGAGGCCGTGGGCGTTTCTCAGGACCGCCCCATTCTGATTGACAAGTTTCTGGAGGATGCCTTCGAGGTGGACGTGGACGCCGTAGCCGACGGACGGCGGGTGGTGATCGGGGGCATCATGGAGCATATCGAGGAGGCCGGGATCCACTCGGGGGACAGCTCCTGCGTGCTGCCGACCTACATGGTCAAGTCCGAGCACCTGGAGACGATGCGCGACTACACCCGGCGCCTGGCCCTGGAGCTGAAGGTGGTCGGATTGATGAATGTCCAGTACGCCATCAAGGAGGATGTGGTCTACGTGCTGGAAGTCAATCCGAGAGCCTCCCGCACCGTGCCCTTCGTGAGCAAGGCCACCGGGGTCCCGTTGGCCAAGCTGGCGGTTCGACTGATGACGGGGCGCAAGCTGGAAGAGTTCGGTCTGGAAGACGAACTGCCGGTCAACGACTTCTTCGTCAAGTCCCCGGTTTTCCCCTTCTTGAAATTTCCGGGTGTTGATACCATTCTGGGCCCCGAGATGAAGTCTACCGGCGAGGTGATGGGGGTTTCCGACAGCTTCGGGCAGGCCTACGCCAAGGCCCAGCTCAGCGCCGGCTCGGTCTTGCCCCGGTCCGGCACCGCCTTCATCAGCGTGAACGATCAGGACAAGCTCAACGTGCTTCCGATTGCCCGGCGGCTGCACGATCTCGGATTTCGCTTGATCGCCACCGGAGGCACCCGGGAAACCCTGGCAGGGCAGGGCATTGGCGTCGAGTCGGTCTACAAGGTCAACGAAGGGCGGCCCCACGTCGTGGACCTCATCAAGAGCGGCCAGGTGGACCTGATCCTAAACACGCCGCTGGGCAAGGACTCCTTCTTCGATGAACGCGCCATCAGGCGCGCCGCCGTCCAGCACAACGTGCCCTGCATCACCACGCTTTCAGGGGGTGCAGCGGTGGCCAGCGGCATCAGCGCCCTGCAGCAGAATCGGCGGGA
>JAPPFQ010000470.1 GCA_028875135.1 Acidobacteriota bacterium | reverse complement strand
GGAGATGGAACGTCCTTCCCTGCGAGAGGTGAGCCAACGCCTGCAGCAGGCGGCCAGGGAAATGCAGAGACTGAGAGGCTCTGCGGGAAGCCAGGCGGAAAACCGGGGTCTGCAGGCGTTGAGCCGGATCCGGCAGGCCGGCTCGGTGCTGGATCGGCAGCGCCGGACCGACCTGGATTCGGAATTGAAGCAACTTCAAAATCAGGCCCAGGGGCTGGTGGGGCGGCAGAAACACATCCGGTCCGAGTTGCAAGGTCTGAAAGCGGGCGTTGCTCGAGAGGACCCCATTGAGCCTCTGCTGGAGCAAAGACGGCGCATCCTGAAAGACAAGACCAGCCTGCAGCAGGCGCTCAGGGAAATGGAGGGCCGACTCTTTTCCACGGCCAAGGAGGCTGACCTCCAACAGCCCGAGGCATCGCGAAAGCTGAGGGCCGCCGGCCAATCCGTCCAGAACCGCGGACTGCACGAACAAATGGCTCAAAGCAGGCAGTTTCTCCAGATGGGCCTGCTGGACCTCGCCGGACAGGACGAGGAACGCATCCAGTCGGCCCTGTCGGACCTGAGGGATCAAGTGGCCAAGGCCGGCGAGGCTGCCCGCGGGGGCCGGGCCAGGCCATCGGCCGAAGAGAGGCTGAGCCGGGCGCTGATGCAGGCCGGAGACCTGCTGTCGAGCCTGGAATCGCTGAAGCGACGGATTGCGGATCTCCAGGCCCGTTCCGGTGCCAAACGGCCGGCCGGGCCATCCGGGACCAGCCCCGGCAAGTCTCCCGAGCCGAGCCCGCAGTCGGGACTCCAACCCGGGTCGCAGGCGGACAGATCAGCCACAGGCGAGAGTCGGGAGCAGAAACGCGCCAGCCGGGGCCGGGGTCACGCGGCCGTCAATTTCGGCGATCGGGAATTGCCACCGCCCACGACGCTGACGCCTCGCCAGGCCCGCCAGTTCGAGAAGGAGTTCCAGCACCGCCTGGGAGAGGCCCGAGACCTGGGCCGCAGCCTTGCCGCCGACGCCGATCTGGCGGCCCAGGTCAAAAACATGGTGAAACGCATGGAACAGATGAAGTCTCACCGCTTCCTCCACGACCCTGAGGAACTGGAAAGACTTCGCGGACGTGTCATCGAGAGACTCCGCCAACTGGAATTCGACCTCAGCCGCAAGGTCCAGACACTCGGCGGGAACGACCCGATTCACCTGGTCAAGGACGAGGAGGCTCCACCCACCTACCGCAAACAGGTGGAGGACTACTACAAGGCGCTGGCCCGCTGAGCAATGTGGGAGTCGAGGAAACATCTGTGTCCTGGGTGAGTCTGCCTCTACAACACGCCCCCTGGAAGGGCCTGGTGCTGGTGTTGGTCGTCGCCGCCACCGCGGCGGCCGTCTTTCTCGGAACCCGGAGTCCAGGTTGGACACTGTTGTCGGTGATCCTGCTGCTGGCGGGTGTTTATGACTTCCTGCTGCCCACCACCTATCGGCTCAGCGAGGAGGGTGTTTCCAGCCGTACCCTCTGGGTCCGGCGGCACAAACCCTGGTCCTCTTGCCGATCCTATTGGGTCGACGCCCACGGAGTGCTTCTGAGTCCCTTTCCCGAGCGCAGCCGGCTGGAATCCCACCGCGGCCTCTACCTGCGGTTCGCGGGCGCCGACCGCCAGGCGGTGGTCCGTTTCGTGCAAAGCAGGATCAACCGGCCGAGCCCGGACCGGTCGAGGGCATGATGCAGCCATCCTGGAGGCGCAGGTTGCAGCAGGCATTTTCTCTGGAGCGCTACGAGGAGCCGCTCACCGACCACGAACGCCGTCTGCTGGAGAAAATTGCGGCAGCCATCGTGAGGCGGCGCCTGGAGACGCCGGCCCTTTTCGTCCTGGAGTCGGCCAAGCCGCTCAACTACCTGGGGAGTCAGGCCATGGCCTTTTTTGAACCGGTGGTTCGCGGTCTCTTCGCGGCCACCGACTATGGACGGGTCCGGCGCATCCTGGAACGCCGTCAGAGCGTCGAATGGCTGCTGCAGGAAATCGAGAATCGGGCGGCAGGGGAAGACCCCTCCTCCACCACAGACCCCGACGGAGCCGCACGGTGACTCCTTTGGACGACATCCGAGTCATTCTGGCCACCGATTGCGGCAGCACCACCACCAAGGCCATTCTCATCCAGAAGATGGGGAACGAGTACCGCCAGACCCATCGAGGCGAGGCTCCCACCACGGTGGAAGCCCCCTTCGAAGACGTGACTCTGGGAGTGCTCAACGCGGTGACGGAGCTGGCGGAACTTTCGGGCCGCAAGCTGCTGGATTCTGAAGGCCGGATCATACGCCCTGTCCGGGGCGAGGAGGGATGCGATCTCTATATTTCCACCTCCAGCGCCGGGGGAGGCCTGCAGATGATGGTGGCCGGAGTGGTCCGGTCGATGACGGCCGAAAGCGCCGAGCGGGCCGCCCTGGGGGCCGGCTCCATCGTGATGGACGTCATCGCCCTCAACGACCGGCGCCTGACCCACGAGCGCATCGAACGCATCCGCCAGCTCCGACCCGACATGATATTGATCGCCGGCGAGGTCGACGGCGCCCGCACCGACAAGGTGGTCAAGATTACCGAGACCATTGCGGCTGCCGATCCCAAGCCTCGACTGGGGGCCGACTACCGCCTGCCGGTCATCTATGCCGGCAACCGGTCCCGCCGCCAAGAGGTGACCCGGGTGCTGGGCGGCAAGACCAGTCTCAGCATCGTCGAAAACCTGCGCCCCACCCTGGAAGAGGAAGTCCTGCTGCCCGCCCGCGAGCGCATCCACGACCTGTTCCTGGAGCACGTCATGCAACAGGCGCCCGGCTACGCCAGACTGATGGAATGGGTCGACGCCGACATCATGCCCACTCCGGCGGCGGTGGGGGCCATCCTCAAGCGGGTGGCCAATGAAGCCCGCATCAATGCCGTGGGGGTGGATATCGGCGGGGCCACCACCGACATCTTCAGCGTGTTCGGGGAGGAATTCAACCGCACGGTGTCGGCCAACCTGGGGATGAGCTACTCCATCTCCAACGTGCTGGCCGAAGCCGGACTGGCCAACGTCATGCGGTGGATGCCCTTTGCCATGGAGGAGCGGGACCTGCGCAACCGGATCAAGAACAAGATGATCCGGCCGACCACCATCCCCCAGACGGCCGAGGAGCTGGTCTTCGAACAGGCGGTCGCCAGGGAGGCCCTGCGCCTGGCCTTCATCCAGCACCGGTCCTTCGCCACCCGGCTCAAGGGGGTCCAGCAGCAACGCACCATCGCCGACTCCTTCGAGCAGGACGCGGGAATCGAATCCCTGGTGAAGATGATGGACCTGGACCTGCTGGTGGCTTCCGGCGGCGTGCTCTCTCACGCGCCCCGGCCGGAGCAGACCGCCATGATGCTGATCGACTCCTTCCTCCCGGAGGGGATCACCCGCCTGGCCAAGGACAGCATCTTCATGATGCCCCACCTGGGCGTCCTGTCCCAGGTGCATGCCCGCGCAGCCACCGAAGTCTTCGAGAAGGACTGCCTGATCGTCCTGGGCACCTGCATCGCCCCCCGGGGCACGGCCAAACCCGGCAGGCCGGCTCTGGCCTACCGGCTGCAGCTTCCGGGAGGCGAGGAGCGACGGGAAACTCTCCGGGTCGGCGAGATGCGCCGGCACCCCCTGGGGAGGGGAGCCGAGGCGCGGATCTACCTGGATCCCGCCCGCGATTTCGACGTCGGATCCGGAAAGGGCGTTCCCCTGGAAGCCACCGTCCAGGGAGGAAC
>JAPPFQ010000149.1 GCA_028875135.1 Acidobacteriota bacterium | reverse complement strand
CGGCCAGTTTCAGGTCGTCGCCGGTGGCCGGGTTGTCAAAGACCGCGCCCCAGGCCCCCGAGCCGTGCCACCGGGACAGCGGGGGCCACATCTTTTGAGGCAGGGTGCGGACCAAGTCGCCCAGGGTCCGGTGGTTCGGAGGGAGTTTGTAGAGATCCACGATGCGGTCGTGAATCTCGGTGGTGTCGGCTCCGGCGAGATCCCCGCCGCCGATCCTCAACAGGCGCGCGACCCAGCCGGCCAGGAATTGGTAGGTACGCTCGGTCGCCGGCAGGGAAAACGGCCGTAGCTTGAAAGTGGCGCTTCCCTCCTCGGAAGGGGAAAGCTCCAGGTAGGAACCGCCCAGAAAGGACGTGAGCCAGCGGTAGGAGCCGCCCAGATCGAGGATTAGAACTCGGGGATCGTACTGAAGGGCTGAGACCAACAGGAAGTTGAGAGTGAAGCTCTTGCCCGCGCCGGTCGCTCCGAGAATGAGGGTGTGGCCCACGTCGCCGGCGAACAGGTCATAGTGGTAGGGGGTCTTGTTCCGGGTTTCCAGGACGGCAAGGGCGGGCCGGCCCAAGTGTTTGCTGGTGGGTCTGCCTGTGGAGGCCCCAAAGAGGGGGGCCAGACAGGCGCAGAGGCCAGCGGATGCAAAAACGCTGCGGACGTTGCGGCTGGGCGGCTGCCCGGGCAGCCGGCAGAACCAGGCCGGAAGCTGGCCGTATCCTTCCCGGATCACCTTGGCGTCGTAGGTGTTGAAGATCCTCCGGACCTCGCCGTCCAGGTGGTCGATCTGCTCATGGTCGCCATGGAGGGTAACGGTGCAGGTGATGGAACCGTAGGAGACACCATCGGCCTCCAGCTCGACAAGCGCGGAGCCCAGCCGGCTGGAGGCGGCCTCGGCGGCGGTGTCGGTCATAGCGGCGGCCGTTCCCTGGGTGTCCTGCATGTGGGCGGCCATGGAATAGCGCTTTGAGAAGTAGTGTTTTTGGGCGCTACGGATCTTTCGCCGGGCGGCGTCAAGCCCCCATCGCTTCCACTCCAGGCTTACAGTCGAAGTAGCGTCCAGACGAAAAAGATCGGCCAGGAGGTTGGCCCTGGCCTCTCCGGGCGGGGACAGCATGGAATAGACCACGGCGGGAACACCGTCGAGGCGGAGAAAGCGCCGCTCGGCCTCCAGCTCGGACACGGCGAGTTGCCAGTTGAGACCCGCGTCTGTGGCGCCGCTCCAGGGTGTTCCGGGACGGTTCACCAGCTCGGAGAGAAAGCGTGAGCCCTGTTTGGGGCCCAGCAGGTCGATGGGGGTAATGTCGGAGACCAGTGCCCGGCTGGCGGCGACCGCCTGGCGAAACTGCTCAGCCGCTGCTTCGACAGCTCGACGGAGATAGACAGCCTCATTGGGCTTCTTGCGTTGGGTGATCCACTGACGCATCCAGGGGATCACTCCGCTGTCTACCTCGGAGCTGGCTGCTTGAAGGCCCGAGTCATAGCACCAGGCGACGAAGACGGAAACGTCTGAAACGCGGCCGGCCAGGAACTCGGCCCGGCGCTGCTGGGACAGGCGGACCACCTCGCTGGCGTTGCTGACCGGCTGGGGGATCTCCGGCGGCCGACGGAGAAAGTAGAAATAGAGCCGCATCTTGTGGTCAAGGTTGGACAGGGCGCGTTGCCAGCGGTCTATGACGCGGTCCAGGTGAACCGCCTCGCGGCCGTCGACAGGAGTCGGAGAGAGTTGGCCAATGGCTATGAGGTTTCCGTTGCGGCCAAGCAGGCACTCGCCATCGGGGAGCCAGCCCCAATAGGGGAGCTCGTCGGCCAGCGCCCCGGCCGCCTCGAAATCCTTGGCTTCTTCTGCAAGGTTCATTCGCGGATCACCACAACAAAAGGAGAGGGGCTCCACTTGCCCGGATCGTATCGGGCGCGGCAGCTCGCCGAGACTTTGAGAATGGACAGCATGGCCGGATCTTTCCGCCAAGCCAGCAGTCCGGCGGTGTAGAGAACGCCAAAGATCATGCCTCCGAGCAGGAGGGAGTTGACCGCGTTCCATAGCGCCAGGGCGACCGTTACGGAGAGAAGAAACCAGCGCCGCTCGACGCCCATCATTTTCAAGGGCGCACTCAGCGTCGCATGCCCCCGCCAGATTTTCAGATCGTGCATGTAATACCTAGAACAGCCAGCCCAGGAAGTTCGCTGCACCCATAGCCATGCCAAGGCCAAAGACGATACCGGCCAGCGCCTTCTTCGATCCGCCTTCTCCAAAGGCAAACATCAAGCCGCCAACAACAATGGCAATCAGCGATAAACCGCGAGCGATAGGGCCGGTAAAGGCCGTCTCCAGTACCTGGATGGCGTTTTCCCAGGGACTGGCCGGCGGTGTTCCCTGGGCCAGGAGTTCTCCGGCTGAAAGCGCCAGAAAGACCGCCAGCAGGACAAGATGCTTCCAGGTGATAGAGTTGGTGTTCTTCATCCTCTGCCCTCCTGCCAATAGTGGGGATCAGATACGAAATCGTTCGATTTGGTGACGTCGATTGGGAGGGAACGAAAATATCTGCTAAATACCTGAAGGGAATACTGATAGACCTGCTCGGAGAGGGAGGTTGCAGCTAGGAAACCGAGCGGCGGCCTCTGGGGACAGCAGCTCTAGGCCGGGGACTCCTAGCCCGCATTTTTCACCAGAGTTCGCAAAAGAGGGGTGAAAGGGGGGGCTTCTGAGCCTCTCCGAGGACCCTCAGGAGACAGGTGAGCCCAGGCCAGGCGGAACTCCCTCTGGTAGGGACATCCGGGACGCAATCGCCTTACTCCTCCCGCATTGTTTTTTTTCGCATTTTGCTTGTTGGGTAATAAATATCGGTGTTACAGTTCGGATTCCGTCACCAAATCGAACGATTTCGACACACTGCTTTTTGTGTGATAAAACCACCTTGTCCAGGCTCTCGGAAGGTAACGAAAATACATAACCAATCGTCAAGAGCTAATTAGAGCTGTATCAGGAGGTCAAAATAAGGGACAAAGCCCAGCGTATCGGTTATGCCCGTGTATCGAAATTGGAGCAGAATCCGGATCATCAGATTCAAGTCCTGAAATCGTCCGGATGTGCCGAGATCTTCGTTGATCATGTGACCGGGGCGCGTCATGCGAGGCCCGCTCTGAACCGAGCACTGGCGACATTGACGACCGGCGACACGCTGGTAGTCTGGCGCTTCGACAGGCTGGGACGCTCGCTCCAGCACCTGCTCACTATCCTCGGTTCACTCAAGGAGCGCAAAATTCAGTTGCAGTCCCTGACCGAGCAGATCGACACTCGCACAGCCATGGGAAAACTGTTCTTTGCGATCATCGCAGCGTTGGCGGAATTCGAACGCTCACTTATATCGGAGCGTACCTTGCTTGCCGCCTCTCAGCGGAAAGAGCAAGACATGGCTTGGGGCCGACCCAGCATCTTCCATGACCGGCAGGTTGTCGAAACAGCCATGACGCTGCTAAATAACCCAGAGATGAGTCGGGCCAGCATCGCCCGACATTTTGGGGTCAGCACGAACACGCTCTACAGGTGGTTTCCCTTGGGAAAGGCAGAGAATTTCGGCACAGGACCAAACAAGCCTCGGTTCACAATCGGCAAAGGCAAAGGAGAGAAGAAATGACCCCTCGACTCACCACAGGAATCGTGCTGGCCTCCGTCGTGCTGTTGTCGCTGGGCTGCCGGAGTGCCGAGCAGAGACAGTCCGACGAGACCCGGGAAGCCCTCTTGGGGATCCTCGACGAGGTTGAAGAAGTCTATGAGAAGCATCTCGCTGCGACTAAGACCGCCATGGAAATCTATGAAGGGTCAGAAGTCGAGCTCAAGGGTTTTTTCTCGACTGGCGTGATTACCCGTAGTGACTACGAGGAAAAGAAAAAGAAGCTGTCGAATGAGATTGCGGCCTTACGCACGGATGTCAAGGAGTACACAGATCTGGAGCTGCCTCGTTTGGCGCAGAGTATAAGGGGTGTGCGCTCTATCGCCGAAAGATTCTACACCTCCGCCGAAGACTTGCCGGAGCGGGCCAAGAAAACAGTCCAGCAGGCCAAGGAAGCGCACCAGCGGGCGGCGGCGAGAAGAAAGACACGATCAACTTCGAAGTCTCGGAATAGATTGGCTTCAAAACCAAGAGGACTTCCTGTCTCTACGCCGAAAAAGGTTGCTGCCAAGCCAGCCCCGCCGCCGCCCGATCTGGAGGAATTACGCAAGACCTACTCGGCGCGAATCGAAAAGTTGGACAGGATGCATGAGGAGTTGATCGAGGTCCTGACAGAGGTGCAGGCAGCGCAAACCGACTACTGGGAGAAGCGATGGGCCGGGGATCGGGTTACCATGGCCCGCCTCGCCCGCCGGCAAAATATACTGCCGCTACGGCCGAAACTGCAGCGAGCCACGGATCTCGGTGGGCTCAATTTAGTGCGGAGAAGCATAGAGATCCAAGAAAACAATATACGGCCCGCCCTTGCCCAAGCAAAGAAGAAGCTGGAGCAGGTCCAAGTCCAGGAGAAATAGACGACCTGCAGCACCGGGAAAGTCAGGGCGGCCTGCGCCACAGGCGGGGGGGGTGCGCCTCTGAGAGAGTGTGCTAAACTCTTGCCATGGGAGTAAGGGCATGACCACCGCCGTATTCGACACCCTGAAAGCCAGCCGCAAACTCAAGGCCGCCGGCATCGAGGAGGCGCACGCCGAAGCCATCGTGCAGTCCGTGGCCGAGGCCTTCACCGATACGGTCGCTACCAAGACCGACATCGCAGAAGTCAAGATCGACATCGCAGAAGTCAAGACCGACATCGCCGATCTGAAGGCTGAAATTGCAGGGGTGAAAGCGGATCTCAAGATCGTCAAGTACTTCTTCGGCCCGGCCATTATCCTCCTGCTTCTCAAGATCGCCTTCTTTTGATATTGGCGCAGCGGTAGATGTTCGTGAGCGTCACCCGGCCTCGTTCGCGCAATTACGCATTTGCGTTATTCAGATACTGTGCAAGTGCGCGTTCAAGAATTGTCTGGTGGGTCAAGTCCGTGTTGGCGGCGTACAGCCGCAGGCGGCGATAGGTCGCTCCATCCAGGGCAACGGTTACACGCTTCTCACCAGGTTGCTTTTGCACGGGAGTCGATGGGGCTTGACGTGGAGCGGATTCCTGTTGGGGCGCATCGCCTTTCAGCAATCCATCGAGCCCTAGGGGTTTTTTAGCCATCGAGCATTCCTTTCAGGTAATCCCACAAGGCCACAAATTCTGCGGCGGCTTTCTTGTTCCCGGTTTCCGTGACTCCCTCGCCGGTCGCCCCGGTCTCAGCATAGACGACGCGATGGCTGATGTTGACCGGGGCCACTCGGCCGTGCTGCGCCAGGACGCGAGCTGCTTCGTCGGTGATCCTGGCGCGGGGTGTCTGCGACAGGACGAAGGCAAACGGTATCCTCGCTCGGCTCACGCCGGCGAGTGTGTTGCCAACGGCGCTCAGGTCGTCCGGAGACGGCCGTACCGGAATCAATACCAGGTCCGCGTTCACCAGCGCCTCGTTCAGCCATTCGGCCCTAGTGGGCGGGGTGTCGATCAGACACAGGTCGAAGGCCTCGGCCACGGCCTCCAGGGCGGCCTGTATCTCGGCTGGCTGGGGGTCACGGTCAAGCATCGAGGGGGACTCCACTTCCCGTCTGTCCCACCAACCACGAAGCGAGGCCTGGGGATCGAGATCGAGGCACAGCACCCGCTGGCCGGCCTCGCATGCGGCAACCGCCAGGTTGCGGGTAAGGGTGGTTTTGCCGGCTCCGCCTTTGCGAGCTGCAATGACAATCGTGCGCATCGTTAAAACACAATACCACAGATGCGCGTCTACGCAACCACATTATTTCGTGCCTGCGTAATTACGTCTGGTTTAGGTGGGAAGGTGTGGTAGACTTTGGGGAAGGAAGAAGCTCATGGCTACTATCACGTTTGACACTCGCAAGGCTGTCCGCACCCTCCAGGCAGCCGGATTCGCGGAAGGTCAGGCCGACGCGGTGGTGGACACCCTGGCCGAGGCCTTCACCGATACGGTCGCTACCAAGACCGACATCGCAGAAGTCAAGACCGACATCGCCGACCTCAAGGCTGAAGTCTTCCGGGCCTTGTGGATTCAGGGGGCCGGCATTGTCGCCTTGATTGTAGGCTTGACGAAGCTACTCTAGCCGGCTGAATCCTCGACCACAACATCTTGTGCCTCGCGGCGGCTAGCTCCCGCCGTGGCCGGCTCGATTTCCCGAGTGCTACAGGTCGTCGGAGCCTGAGAAAGTCGCTCACAGGGCATCCTACGGACTCTTTCCCCTCCCGATCTGCTCTCTCTCAGGGGCGAAGCCCCGCCGCCTGTGGAAGTTGAGTGGAGGGAAGGTATCCCGTATCGCGGGAGAAAGTGGCTCGGTGTGTCGAAGGAAATCCGGACGTCACAAACGCGACGTCCGGAATCCAGGAGGGACCGTCACGCGGTCGCGGTCCCGCTGCCGCCGGTCCGGGCGATCAGGGTTTCGAGCGCCAGGCCCTGCCGGCTCAAGGCCTGGCCCTGATTCTTCAACGCCTCGCCCTGGTTATCCAGGCCTCGGATCAGCCCTTGCAGGGCGGCCATGCTTTCGGCGTGGCGGCGTTCGCTTTCCCGCTCCTGCCGGTCGCCAGCCAGGGCACGGGCATCGTTAGCTGACACCATGCGGTTGATGCCGTACCAGACCACGGCGATCTGGCCGAGCCCGATCAGGACCTGGGCGATGGCGGTGGCGTATTGGGCGGTCAAGGTGGCGGTTTCAAAGTCGGTCATTTCAGTGTCTCCAGGTAGATAATAGGTCAAGCGAGCCGGGAAGGGAAGGGCGGCGGGAGTGACCCGCCGCCCGCCGAGCTATGGCGGCTCATCGTCGTCATCCTGGCCGTTGGTGTCTTCGGCCTGCTCCGCTTCGAGAACGAGAATCTGGGAGTGGGCTTGATCGGCGACCTTGGCGAGAACCAGCAGGTCGTTGCGGCCGAAGCTGTGCGTCGTCTTCCACTGCCCTTGCGCGTCGCGGTAGCGCTTCGAGAAGGTGACGTTGTAGCGCGTGCGCTCGCCAGCCTGAATTCCCCAAATCGCGGCCTTGACGGATCCGATCCGAACGGTCTCGATGGGTCTTTGGTTTGCCATTGGTTGTTCCTCCTAAGCGTTAAGGGTTTGTGAGCGTGTGCCGCTCACCCAGGACTGGCGGCACCGGCCAAACCCGAGCGGGAGGACGAAGCGGAGCCCAGTCGAGGGCCGCGCCAGGCCGGCATGGGCAAGCCACGTTGACAGACGCCCGTTGGGCGAGCGTAAGCGTTCTGGCGGCTGGATTGCGCCGGCCCAGCGGACCAAGCGCCAGGCGAGCAGCTGGAGGCAACCAAAGGCCCGAGTGAAGGATGGGGCAGGGAAGGGATTTGGGAAGGCTGGCGGGCCAGCGCTCACCTAGAGAAAAGCAGGGCAGGGGAAGACGACGCAATGCTCAGGCGTAGGCGTCCCGGTCGCGCTCGTCGGGAATCTGCGGCGGAGTGGGATGAAGGATGAGCCGCCATAGCTCGGCGGCGGAGTGCAACTACCGTCACGGCCGGTTGCGCAGTGACTCTTGCAACAGGTCCCTGATGTTGACCAGAATAGCCAGAGCACCGCAGACCGCCACCGCGCAAGCGCCACCAGCCAGGAGGCCGAGGATGATTCCAACGACCCAGCCAAACCAGTTGATGGAGACTGTGAGCGCGGACAAGATCAAGACGATCGCCAGGCCTGCGTTGACCACACCGATCGACGCGGCCAGCAGCTGGTTGATTCGGTTCGCAAAACTCATGTTTTTACCGCCTTTCTTGCTGGTTTTTGGGTTCCGAGTTCCATGCTTACTCTACACCAAGTCTTCTCTCCGGTGGATGCACCGCTACTAATGCGAGCCGGCGCCAGAGCCGCACTGCCTCGTCGGATAGAAAGGCGGCCCCTTGTTCAAATGTGTCCCGGGGGTGGGCTAATGGATCGTTTGGCGAGGGGATGAAATGTCTTGCTCGGTTCGCTCCTCGCGCTCCGCACGAAGGCGGGTAACCTCGGCACGGAGTTCGGCGACTTCTCCCGACAAAGTGGATTCGGGGATGGCGGGGGCCCGCAACCCTGAGCTAAACGTTTAGAGTGAATGCTGGTGCGTGAGTTGCCTGGGAGTCGTCGTGAACTTGAGTAGTGTAGCCCAGGGAGAGCAAAGCCGCGCCGCGATGAGTCGGAAGCTCGCGGAACTGTACTACCGAGGGACGTGATGGCCGCCAAGCGATGGCTGGTTCGGCTCATCGGTCAGCAGATGCAGGACGTGGGGGCTGAGCCTGTCTGTGGGGCTTGTGGGCGTCGGCTGGGGCATCGAACCCTGAAGCAGGCCAAGCAATGCCTCGGGCAGTCGCTGTTTCCCAGCGAGATCGTCCGCCTTGAGGATGTTTTCACCCTCCGGCCACTGAGTCAGGATGAGGTGAACGCTTTCAATCTCGAGAGCGGCTGAAAATCGGTCCTGGGAAGCAAAAACCGATCGTCACTCGACGGCGCGCGCGATTTTTCCACAGGCCGCGCTGTTCCGAGAGGCCCAGCTCCGTAAGAAAGGCCCTGCCAAATCGGGTTCCGGCCAGAACAGCCGCCGGCATAATGAGAGAGTTGGAGGCTTCCCCCCAAACCCCCCTTTTCCTAACTTCGTAGATCACGTCAGTAGTTCACCCACAGCCGAACTGATTTCGGCTTCGCGCACCACCCTAAGCACGGTACTATGCTCAACTCCGTACTCCTTGGCGATTGATCGCATGCTTTGGCCCGCAGCGTGAGCAGCACGCCAAGCCGTGTCTCTCGGTCGATTCCTGGCCCGTCGCACCTTGCCGGAGACCAAACCACCCTTGATCCCTCGCTTTCTCTGATTCTGGCTGTCGTGACGGAAGTAATTTGGATAGTGCAACTTAGCTCCTCCTCCGGACCAGCACCAGGTCGAGATCGAGTAGGCCGTCTGGATCACTTCTCGCCCATCGAGCGGCTGCGGAAAGCGCCGGTTCTGTTGCAGGGCGTGGAGCTGGACGCGGCGGTTCCAGGCCTGCAGGTCGTTGCCCCTGGGGACCGAGTAGGCCCAGAACCGGACTGCATCGAATAGATTGACGTTCCGGCGGCCTGGCCTGATGGTCTCCAGCGCGACCCCTGCGGCAGCCGACGCCCAGGTCTGCCTGGAGTGGTCGCTCGGCTTGTAGCTGTAGGCGGGTGTCTTGACGGCTGCCGGCAACGTAACGGCCGGCAGGCCGGCGAGCTCGAACAGGTCACGGGGCCAGCGCCGTGCCCTCGCCAAGGGATCTCCCAGCGCATCGGCCAGGCGTTGGGCGCCATCGTGCCACAGGATCAGGTAGCCCTTAGCGCTGCGGACCTCGCCGGCGCAGCCGTAGGTCTCGAAGTGGCTATTCCCCCGGCCCTCGGTATCTGAATAGTACAGGTGCTTGCCGTCGGACCTCCTGGAATTGAGGACAGCCATGGGCGGCCAGGCCTCGATCAGATCCCCCGGATCGCCCGTGTCCACGTCCAGGGCGGACGTGCTGATGGACCAGGGTTTCAGCCCCAGGGGTCCAGGATGCGCCAGCACCACGTCCAGGCCTGGCCGGAGCTTCTGCCAGGACCGCCAGAGGGGACGCTTGTCCTCCAGGCACAGGACGAAGTGACCGCCTGCGTAGTAAATGGCTTGAACTGCGCGGGAATTATTGGTAGGATCTTTTTGCATTCGATGGGGTCCACATCGGATGCCCGCCGCGCGACCAGCTCCAACTGGAAACGCAACGAGAACCCCGGTTAATAGCCGGGGTTTTCACTTTTGCAATTACCATACCACAACATCTTGTGCGTATGCAGCCCGTTCACACCTCCACCAGTTGAAAAACACCTCACAAGGGAAATGCTCAGTTCGGGCTGACGGCCCCCGAAATTCCGGGGTGCTGGAGTATGCCGGCCCCCGAGAAAGTGGCTCACAGGGCATCCTACGGCCTTTTTTTGCGCCCGATCCGAGCGAAAAATCCGAACCCGTCGATTGGGGCTGGTCAGGGACTCATTTGTTCCATGCGAGGCCGATGTAGCACAACAGGCCCAGCAATCCTCCAATCACGAAGCCGATACCCAAGCCAACAAGAAACCCTATTCCCATCGTCCTTCAGTGTCGCGTTGCAGGGCGGCGGCCAGCTCGGGATCTCCCTGGCCGCGGCGGACTGCAAGCTCGACCTGCTCGACCTTGCGCCCGGCATCGCCCAGGCCCAGCAGGCGTGCCAGATAGTAGATGCCGGCGGCGATAGAGAGGAGAAGCACGCCCAGGTGGGCAAGGACCGTGGCCGCGTACTCTTTCCAGATCAGGAAAGCGTAGGGCCTCAGATATTCCAGCCGCTCGAAGCCGAAAAGGACCCCCAAGGCGGCCAGGGTAGCGGTCAAGCCAAAGCTGACTCTCCACGGGTGCATGTCACAGCTCCACTGAGGCGGGATCGCGGCCGCCCCGGCCGCCGCCCCGCCGTCCTCCGCCGCCTCCCAGCGAGGACAGGCTGGTGCGTGTATTGGAGGCCTGGCCGCCCTTTCCGCCGTGCATCGAGAAACCGGCGCCGCTCTTGGCCTTGACGCTGGCCTCCCGGTAGTGGTCGGAAGCGACCTCGACGTTGACGCGGCCGATGTTGCCGGCCTCGTCAACGTACTGGATCTGGGCGTCGGGAACCTGCACGTGGCCCTGGTCGTCGCAGGGCAGGTGTAATTGCTCGGCCGCTCTCTGCCGCTCGCGGTCGGCGGCCTCCTTGCCCTCCTTGGCCCTGGCGACCTCGCTTCGTTTCGCCAGGATGCTTTTCATCTCGGCGTCGATCAGGATGCGCCGCACTCGAGCGCCTCGGGCAGCCAAGTCCTCGATCTCCTTGCGGCAGGCCTTGGCCACGTCGGCGTCGTGGGAGGCCTCCCGGGGCTTCACCATGCCGGACCAAGTGCGCTGGTCGGCATCGAGGCCGCGCTTGACGGCGAGGCGCTGTGCCAGGGCGGCTCCGGATTTGGTGAGGGTGTAGACGGTGAAGGCGCCGCCGTTGGGGCCTTTGGCTCGGTGTTGCTGCATGGCTCCGGACCGGACCAGGCTGTCGAGGCTCTTGGCGGCGGCGAAGCGGTTGCCGGAGAAGTGGGCCTCGACCAGGTCGCGGTGGGAAGCGCAGCGATAGAGGCCCACTTCCCGCAGGCAGGCATGGGTGCGTTCGGTTTGGTCCGGACCCTTCTGGCGGCTGCGGCCCAGCTCGCGGCGGTGGCCGGTTCGGATGTCGGTGCGCCGGCCGTTAGGGCGCTGCCGCCTTTCCTGCCGGCGGTTTGGTTGGTGCTGGGGGCTCCTGTTGTCGTAGCGCTGGCCCTTGGTGGGTTGTTCGAGGGCGCGCTCCCTGGCTTTGAGCCGGGCCAGGCTGCGGGCGAGATCCGAGTCTGGCCGCTCCGTTGGCGATTGTTCCCGTGTCCGGATTGTAGGCTCCCAGCGACTCACGGCTTACCTCTCGGGTCCTCCCCGGCTTGGGAACTGGTCTTTCTGGACGCCCGGCCGTCCGGCCCCCCGGACCACACCGCCCTCGAAAGGGGATGTGACGCGGGCGGCGGAGCCTCGGTCCTTGAAGGTCGGTTCGGCCTCGACGATGCGGCCTTGGGCGGCGCGGGTGTAGTTGTCGGGCCAGCGCCCGCCCTTGTCCTGCGCCTCGACAAGGCGTTTCATGCCTTCCTCGGCCTCAGCCTTTCCGGTGTACATGCGGCCATAGGGAGAGGGAACCAGCCGGTCGGGTTCTTTGGTGTCTTCAATGGTGTAGACGCCAGGCCGGTGTGAGACCTCGCGGACGTGGTAGGTGCGGCCGGGTTCCTTCGGCCTGCCGGCGTGAGCGCCGCGATGGTCGTCCTGATGCCTGTGGGTTGGCGAGTCTGGCTCGCGCGCAGCGGTAGGTTGCTTGGCCTGCTCGACGTAGCGAGGCTCCTGCTGTTGTCCGGCAGCGGCCTCATGGGTCTTTTGGCCCTGATCCTGCTCCCGCTCCCGGGTGCGGCTGACGAGGTAGTTGGACATGCGCTGGGCCTCGGCCGAAGCGTTGAGGATCTCCTTGGGGTTCTTGTCCAGGACCTGGACCCAGCTGGAGACGTAGGCCGCTCCCCGGCTGGGGTCGTGTCCGGTGCCCAGCCGGTCGCCGGTCATCATGGCGCTGATTTCAGCCCGCAGCTCCTCGCGGGCGTAGGCCTGGGAGCCGAAGCCGTCCTCGATTCCCTGCTGGAGGGTGTCGCGGTTGAGGCGGTCGGGATGGCCGCTGGCGTGGCCCAGCTCGTGGAGCGCCGTCTGGTAGTAGGTGTCGGAGGACGGGAACTGCACCTTCTCGGGAAGCACGACCTGGTCGCTCGGGAGCGAGTAGTAGGCGCGGTCCCCGTGGACGTGCTTGACGGGGACGCCGGAGGCCTTGATAACGTCCTCGGCCCGTTTGTGGGCCTTCCAGGCCTGGGCGGGCTCAGGCCTGGGCTCGGGCTTGATGCCCCGCGCCTGCTCGACGTTGAAGACGGTGTAGATGCGGGTAAGGGGGCGGTCCAGCTTTTCGTGCCTGTAGACCTGCTTTCCGTTTTCGTCCTTGACGGGGGTGCCCTTGTCGTCCTTGACCTCGACCCGCCGATGGCTCTTGAAGGAGAGGATGCGGGTCCCGCGCTCACCCTTGCGCACCTGGCCGCCGACCGCCTGGATCTGCTCGTAGGTGGCCCAGCGGGAATCGGAATAGCCCTTGTCGGTGGCCACGGCCATGAGGCGGACGGTGTTGCTGCCGCTGTAGGGGCGGTCGCTGGCCAGGTTGCGGGGACCGATGCGCTCTCCAACCTTCCAGGACTTCTGCCAGGGCGCGGTGCCTTTCTCGACCTGCTTGATGAGCTGCGCGGCGAACTCCTTGTGATAGCGCTCGGCGCGCTCTCGATGCTTGTCCGGCTTGGCCATGCTTGTGTCCCTTCCTTGGGTGTCGCCCGTCCGCTCTCAGGGGCGCAGCCCCGCTGTTGTGGGTCCGGCCGCTGCCCGAGGCTCAGTCGGTCTCGTCCAGCAGGCCGTGGTCCTCGGCGGCATCGTAGACGCCCCACTTGTCGAGCATCTCCCGAGGCGCATCGATGTCGATCGAGGGGTCGTCGAGCGCCCGGCCGAAGGCCTCCTCGAATTCCTGCTCCGTCTCGACCTTCAAGACAACCCGGCCGCCTTCGGTTCTGGTTTCGATAGTCATCGGGTGATCTCCCTTTCGTGATGATGGGTTTCGTTGGCAACAGCCCGCATTGCCTTGTCTACGGTGAGCGCGGCGTAGGCGTCGGGCTTCGGCTTGTCGGAGCGGCGCTGGGCCAACTCTCGTTGGACCTGAAGAGGAGGCGTTCCGGCCTTGAGCTGGTCCTTGACCCAGGCCCAATCCTTTTCCGACTGGCTGATGCGGTTGGGGCGCACTTGCGTGGCCGGGCGCCCCCGGCCCGGAGCGAGGGGGGCCTCGCGGGCCGTGCGCATTTCAGGCGCGGGCAAGGCCCGGAAGTCGTCGGGCGAGACCGGCTTCCCGCCGCGGTCGATCCAGCCGACCATCTCGCGGGCGCGGCCCTCCTTCTGGTTCCGGTAGCCGGGCCAGCGCATGACGCGGGCGACTTCCGAGCAGGCGGGATCGCCGCCGTAGCGGGCGGCGAGGCCTCGCATGGTGGCCTCGGCCTGATCGGGGCTCCACTGGCCGCGCGCGGTGTCCCACAGCACCTGATAGTGGTCCTTGCTTGAGCGGAGCAAGTGACGGGGCTGGGGGATCGTGCCTCGGTTTACGTCACCGAGCAGGCGCTTGAGGTTTTCCGGGCCGTTGTCGTCGAGGTCCACCTGGAGCCTGCGCACGTCGGCGATGTCTCCCTTCTCGCGTTGGGTGGAGTCGGTGCGGATGGGATTGACTCCGAGATAGATATCGTAGCGCTTGGCGTTCAGGTGGCGGAGCCAGGCCTGGGTGCGGCCGCCGGCAACCTTGGCCGGAGTGAAGCGTTGCTCAACCCGCGCGTCCGGATCTGCGCGGGGGATGGCGAGAATAGCCACGCGGTCCTCGCCGTCAAACATGTTGTTGAGGAACCGGACGGGGGTCTGGTCTTGCATCTGCGGCTACCTCCCGAGAAATTGAACGGTAATCCAGGCGGATACGAAGCCGCCCAGGATGGCTCCTACCAACGCCCATCCGAAGGAGAGGACCTTCAGGAGAAGCTCGGCGCGCCGGCGCCCTCGGCGTAGCGGCTCGGTAGCATGGTTGGCCTGGCGCAGCACGCGAAGGGCGTGCTCCAGCTCAGTCCGGAAATGGGCGATGGCGGCCGCGCTGTCGCTGATTCCGTTTAGCGCAGCCTGAAGCTCCGCCGTGTGGCGCTTTAGTGTTTCCAAGTCGTTCGACATGCACAGCCTCCGCAGTGGTGTGGCCCGACCGCCGCCGCCACTCTCTCAGGGGCGCAGCCCCGCTGTTGTGGAGCCGGCTCTGGGGGCAGCTACCAGCCCAGCAGTATCCAGTAGCGAAGCTCCCAAAGCAGGCCGAAGAGCAGGCCGATAAAGAAGCCGTCTCGGTACCGCTGGCGGTGTTGGGCTTCACGCTTGTAAAAGGCTTTGACCTTTCGCCCCGCCGCCGACTCCAGAAATAGGCCATGGAAGCGGCTGCGGCGCCCGCCGCGGCGTTCGGGGGGCCTCTGACGGGGTCTGATACCCCCAAAAGCCTTCTGGAGCCTGTCAGGGCGCAAGAGGGAGCCGACGCTGGCGCCGCCTTGCATCTGCCCTTGGGCCGGCTGGGGGCCCAAGGGAGAATGTTTTGACATCGGCCCTCCCCTAGCGGTTTCCGTTGGAGCGGTTGCGCCCGGCCACGAGCTCGAACTCGATGAGCTTCCACTCGAACCGTTTCTTTTCGAGAGAGTAGCCATTGACCCAAATGGCGTCCTCGACAAAGCGCCGGCCCTCCCGGCGCGTCATGTGAACCACCATTGAAATGCCATCCACGACGCTGCGGCAGACGGCCTCCCAGGGCAGGCCTCCCTCGGCCATCATGGCGCAGTTCGCCAGCCGTTGCAGGGCTCCCTCGGAGTTGTTGGCGTGAACGGTGGTGAGGCTGCCGCCGTGGCCCGTATTGAGGGCCTGGAGCAGGTCGGCACCCTCGGCTCCCCGGACCTCCCCGACAACGATGTGGTCTGGCCGGTGCCTGAGGGCGTGCTTGACCAGGCCGCGGATCGTGACGGGGGAATCCTCCCCGCCGGCCTCGAAGCGGACGGCGTTGGGGTGGTCGACGCGAAGCTCCAGGGTATCCTCGATGGTGACGATGCGCTCACCCTGGGGGAGCAGGGCGATCAAGGCGTTGAGCAAGGTGGTCTTGCCCGATCCGGTCCCTCCGGAGACCAGGATGTTGTGACGGCTCCGGAGTGTTTTGCGGATCTCCTCCAGCAGCTCGGGAGGCAGGGACCCCATCTCTACCAAGTCCTCGGCCGAAAAGCTGCGGTTGCCGAAGCGCCGGACGGTAATGGTGACTTGCGGCGAGGCGGGCGGGACGCAAACGGCGACGCGGGAGCCGTCGGCGAGGCGGGCGTCGATGGTCGGCGTCCTGGCCGGATCGAGCGCCAGCGGCCGGCAGATCTGGATGGCGGCGCGCATCAGGGCCTCGGCGTCCAGGTCCGGGGCAGGGCAGGCGGAGAGCCGGCCCTGCCGCTCGACCCAAACGACGTGGGGGCCGTTAATCATGACTTCCGAAACGGACGGATCGGCCAAGACGGATTCCAGGCCGGGGAGAAACGGCCGCAGGTGCTCGATGCCGCTGGCGTGGCTCATATCCGTCCTTCCTCGCGCAGCCTCCAGTAGCTGCGGTTGCGGGGCAGGTAGTGGGGCTTCAGGTAGACCCGCACGGGCTCGGCGCTCTGCTGGCCGTCGTAGGGCAGGCAGATGGCCTGGTAGTTGGACAACAAGGTGAAGTCGCGGGGATAGAAGACGGCTTCACGGTTTTCCCGAAAGCCCTTGGTTGTTGTAAGGCCGGTGCGGCCGCCGCCGCCAGGCCGGCCCGTCAGCAGCGAGACGCCGCCCCGGTCGATGGTCTCGGTAATGGAGTAGTTAGGCTTCATGCGCGGCACCTGGCCGCACATGTCGCTGGCGATCTTGGCGCTGGCCTCGTCGCTCAAGGACAGGAAGATCCGGGTCCGCAGGGTCTGGAGCAAGGTGCGCCAGGCCTCCCCGCCGTGGACGACCGAGCGAAGGGAGGAAATGGACTGCGTAGCCACAATGGGAATGCAGCGGCTTTGCCGGGTGCGGGCGAAGGCCTGCTCGTCGCCGGCCGGGTCGTCCTGCCCGACGGTGGCGAAAGCCTGGTACTCGTCGCAGATGAAGGCGGCGGGGCGGAAGTAATGATTCGGATTGCGGGCCATCAGGGGCGGACGCCGCAGCAGGGCCTGAAGCCAGGCCTGCTTGAGCATGACGCCGATGGCCCGGGCCAGGGCCGGGTTGGTTCCGGCGGGCATGTTCAAGGCGATCACCTTCCCCTCCTCGATCAGATTGGCGAGAGGAGGGAGGCGGCGCTTGAGTCCCAGCAGCGGGGGCGGGAGAGGTTCCCCCCGGGGAAGCGCCGCCTCGTCGGCGGCGGGCTGGTCGTCGGCGGGCGGCGGCGGACAGAAGATGTCGGCCACGTCGGGCTGGTCGAACAGGGAGAGGAAGACGCTGACGCCTTCGACGATGGAAGTCCGGAGCTTGACATCGAGGTTTCGCCAGTCTTTCGAGTACCACAACTCGACGGCATCGAGCCGGGCGCTCAATTCGGAGCCGGGGCCTCGGCCCGGCAGGAGCTGCCAGTCAATCCCGCGCTCCATGATCTTGTCCTGAAGCTGCTGGGTCCACGCGGCGGTGGCTTGCCGGTGCGAGAAGCGCCACGGACCCATCGGTTTCAACTCGCCCACGTGTTGAGCGTAGTGGTCGCTGGAGATGCGGACCTCGGAGGGGCAGGCCCGCTCGGCCTCGGCGCGGGCCTTCTCGATCCTCTTCGAGAGCTCATCCGGATCGATGGCGCAGCGATAGATGTCCCTCAGCGTCACCCAGCCGCCGGGCAGGATGCGGTGAAGCTCGATGGTCCAGCGGACCAGGTTGGTGTAGGCCTGCTGCCAGAAGGGCTCCTTCGACTTGCCGAAAAGCTGGTTGAGCAAGGTCGAGACCGTGTAGGCGAGGGAGTAGCTGTCGAAGTCGGGATCGTCCAGGGGGTTCCACTGCCAGGAGCCGCCCAGGCCGATCTCCAGGTAGTCGTCTCCCCGGTCGGCCTCTTCGAGGATCTCCCGGATGGAGTAGCAGAAGTCGCCCTTGACCTCCAGGACCAGGCCTGCAGCGCGGCGGCGCGGATCGTCGGAGGCCCAGGAGAGGATCTGCTGGGCGAAGGGGTGCATGCAGGCGCTGGTCTTGCCGCTGCCGACAGCCCCGAAGATGGAAATGCCGGTGTAGAGCCCGCGCTCGGGAATGACGAGCCACTCCGGCCGGGGGGCCTCGCGGGCCTCGACGGGATGGTGGAGCTCGCCCACCACAAGAGACGGGGCATCGTCCTGTGGCGTGGTCGGCCAGGGCGGCAGGCTCCCGGTCGGGGAGGCCTTCTCGACCTGGAGCCAACGGGCCAGCCAGATCTGCCAGACCGACAGGGCCAGCAGGCCGCCGATGAAAACGGCCAGACCCGGCGTGGCGATATAGACGGCTGCGAAGACGGCGTACATCAGGGGATCGGTGGCGCGCACCAGGTCCAGCAGGGCGACCTCGCCCAGGGCCGGCCAGGGATCGAGCCACACCCTGAGGCCCACGGCCGTCAGGGCGAGGTTAACGAGAATGACTTGGCTCCAGGTCTTCATCTAAGCCTTCCCGCAGGGATCACTGTGGTGAGAGCGACCTCCCCGAAAAGAGGGGGGCAAAGGCCGCCAGAGGCCCCGCCACCTTTGCCCTCCTCCATGGCGCACCAGCGCCAAAAAAGGGGGGGTCGCTCTCACCACCAGCACCCTCCTCGTACGCCACGCCGCCCAGGCGCGCGAGGGGGGGACCCGCGAGGCGCAGCCTCGCTTCGCTGTGCCGCCGCCGATGCGGGACATCCGTGTTGTCCCGCGTCCGGTGCGGCTTTTCGGGGAACGTCTCGAACCACAACGGGGCGGGCTCCGCCCTCTGAGAGAACGGCGTTGTGGGTAACAGAATCCCCGCCACCTTTCCCCGCCACCCCCCGTCGGAAAGGTGGCGGACCATCTGACGCCATTTGCATCTGACCCCGGGAGGGGAAATCGTGACGCTCCGAAAAGGGAGTCTTCTGACATGGGGCAACCCCTCGTTGAAAGACAAGCGTTGCGGGCATCACAGTCTTGTCACCCCTCAATGTCACCCTCCAGGTCTGAAGGCGGAACACCCGTACGACGGCATCTGCTTGACCTCCAGAGGCGGAACTCGTCGATCATCCCGGGGGTGTTGTTCGAGGCCGACTGTTCCTCCGCCTGGATGACTTTCTCAGCGGCGGCATCGATGCCGCCATGGCGGTCGAGGGTCTCCCAATCGGTATCGGCGATGGCCTGGCGGAGCATGATGGCTTCCTGCTCGGCCTCGGTGATGCCCCGGCCGCGCCAGGATGTGAGCACACGCTCGGCGCGGGAGAGCAGGTGCTTCTCCCAGGCGACCGCAACCACCTCGATGCGCCGGCCGGTCTGGCGGAGCTTGTCCCAAAGCTGGCTGTGGGCGGCTCCCCAGGATTGCAGCTCACTATGGGTTCCCATGCCGGGGTCGATGTAGGTGAAAACGGCCCGCTCGGGCTCGACGGCAAGGGGCATCTTGATGTGGAAATAGCGGACGCGGCCGTTGGCCCGGCCGGTATAGATTCGCTTCGGCAGCAGTGCGGGGTCGATCCCGAGTTGCTGGAAGCAGGCGACCTTCTCCGGCTCGGTAGCCAGCCAAGTCAGGTCCGGATGGTCGAGCACGAAGTCGAGTGAGAGGAGCCGACGGCGGGTCACCTCGATCGAGGATTCCCGGCGGTGACGGACGTTGATAAGGCCAAGGGCTCGGTAGATGGCCTTGCCGAAGATGCGGCAGATGTGGCGGCCGTCGGTTGTGGCGGCGGAAGCCACTGGCCGACGGGAAACGCGCGCCGCGAGAAGCGCGTGAACAAAATCCCTCGCCGTGCTGCGGCCGGTTCCCAGGAAAGCCTGGGCCTGATCGCGGGTGAACAGGCCCGAGTGCAGGCAGACCAAGGTGATCCACTCGGCTTGGAAGCCGGTGAAGCCAAGAGGCCTCAGCAGTCTTTCGCGTCCCTGCAGGTGCGGAAAAATCATGGGTCCCTCTGTCCGGTCACCAGCGCCCGGTCGGCCTGGAGGTAGGTGATCATGATTCCCATGGGGTTGTAGACGACAAGTCCAGGGGGAACCTCCTGGAGAAACACGAACTTGAGTGACAAGGACCAGCGCTGGCGTTCTTGCTCCTGCTCGCGGGCCAGGGTGACCAGGTCGAAATCCGCCGTGGCCCCATGGGGCGGTTCCTCGGCGGCGTGAATGCGGAGCACGACGTTTTCGACCTGGGACTCTTTATCGGCGAACCCGCCGGAGAGCAGGGCAATCTGCTCGCTCGAATCGGCAAAGGCCTTCTCGGCCAGGTTGGCCGTGAGAAAGCGGAGGCTGCGCGTCCAGTGGTCATGGACGGTTGCGGTCCTGCGGGAATAGAAGTCGTGGATGAAGCGGTTCAGGAAATACTTGGTGGTAGGGTCGAGGGGATCGGCCTGGGCGGTGGCCGCGTTGTAGGCCAGGGCCTCGGCCCGGCCGACTTCATCGACGCGGACGACGATAGGCTTGGGGGCGGGTTGCCAGGCGAGGCGCAGGGCGATGACGAGGACCAGGAAAAGGCTGAGGCCAAGGGCTACGGTGAGGATGCGCAGGTTGCGGTTGGACTGCACGGTTTCGGCCCAAATATCGGCAAACTGCCGGCCGGCGTCCTGTGTTTTTGCTTTCATCGCTTACTTCCCGGCGGCGAGGGAAGCGCCGCCCGTCTTTGCGGCCATGGCGACCTGTCTCACCCGCTGACTCAGCCCCGCCGTCGCCGATCCGGCGCCGGAGAGCAGGAGCTGGGACAGCTCGCCCACCTTCATGGCGGCCAGGTAGCCACTGATGATCAGGGGGCCGAGGATGATGAACCACTTGAACATCCCGGAAAGATCCTGAAAGGTTAGGGCGGCCGTAGACAGGTGGTTGAGGAATCCCAGCCCGACGTTCATGAAGATGTTGAAGACGGCCCCGGCGACGACCCCATAGAAGGTGTAGGTCAGCATGGCCCGCAGCCAGCCCCAGAAGAGAAACGCCATGGGGGGAAAGACCAGCCAGGGGATCATGAGCGGACCGACCAGGACGCAGATGGCCAGGGCGATTTGCGCCCAGATGATCTGGGCGTAGAGAAGGCAGAACATTCCCAGCAGCAGCACCAGCACGACGCTCAGAAAGACAGCGCCGATCACAGACGCGAGGAGAAGCGCAAGCCCCTGGGTGAATACATCTGTAAGGTCAAAGTTCCCTATGACGGTGGACATCGTCGTCAAGGCCTTGTGATAGGTGTCCTTGAGTGTCTCCAGGAGGTTTTTCCAGGTATTTCCGATGAATACGTCCGTCGCCCAGGTTCCTTGCGCCGTGATGAGTTCGGGAAAGCTCATGGTGGCCCCCGGCACGGGCCTTTCATAGAAGGCCAGCATGGTCCTGGGGATACCCAGGCCGATGACCAGCGTGACGATCTCCCACATGTTGTAGTCGCCGGAGAAAGCCATTTTCGCGCCGGTCCAAACGATCATGACGGTGGCCATGCCCGCCCAGATCGCCAGGGCAGTGCTCTGGAACTGGGGCGCGGCCCTGCCGACCAGCGCGTTGAGGACGTCGTCGAGGAACGGCTTGACGTCGTACTCCTGTCCGACCGGCACGGTCGTGGGCGGCAAGGAGGGGGCCTGGGCCAGTCCCAGCCCGGGGCTCAGGAGGGCCACGAGCAGGAAAGCCGGAGCAGCTCTGCGAAGGATCAGGCGGGACATGGTTCAACCTTGCTGCGCCGGGTTCACCGGTAGTGCGGGTGGATCGAGAACTGCACTTCCCGCCCATGGGTGTCCGGCATGAGCTGGATCGCCGTCATGGCGGTCTGATGTTCCGCCTCGGACTGGCGCACGGTTTCGGCCCAAATGTCCAACTGCCTCCGGCGGGACAGTTCCGCCTCGTAGCTCTTGCCCGCCTCCCGTGCGCTCTGGTAGGCCTGGAGCTGGGCCAGGGCCGCCATCAGCTCTGCCTGGGTGGCCGTTGCGGTGATGTGGGCCTGGGCCAGGGCGGTGTCGGACTTCTCGGTTTGGTTGCGGACTCTGTCGAGGGCATCCTGGGCAGCCTTCAGGGACTCGATCAGGGTGCTGGAAGCATCGGCCAGGGTGTGGTCGAGCACCCGCATCCGGTCGGCCGCGGCGCGCTCTGAGCGATAGTCCTCAGCCGCTTGGGTAACCACTGCAGGGGGAAGTCCCGAGAGCAGGGTCACCAGGTCGCTCTCGCTGACGGTATCTGCCGTCTGAAGCAGGCCGTCCCATCCTCCCCGAACGGACACGCCGTTGGACAGCTCCCTGTAGGTGTTGGCGAGCTGCGCGGCGGTCCCTTGAAATTGACTGGCCCAGCTCATGCCGGTTCCCACCAGCTCGGTCTTCGCCGAAATCAGACTGGTGAAGGGTGAAGTGAGGGAATGGTAGGCTCCCAAGGCCTTGTCCTTCAGGTGTTGGACCTGGTCCCTCATTTCGGAGAGCTTGTCGGTGAACTGCTGGATCTGCGTCAACTGGTTGGTGATGACCGTTAGCTGGTTGGTCATCATGATGATGCGCTGGAGTTTCGCAACCGGATCGACCACAGGGATGGCCGAGGCCGGCGCGGCTACCAGGACCACACTAAGGGCTATCACTCCGATTCGTTTCCACTGCATGACTTCCTCCTTTCAAGACGGCACTGCTGAAGTTCCAGATGCTACGGGTCGGTCATAAGACCCGGAGCGTGCTAGACTGTCCCCATGATCGATACCACGCCAATCATCCTTGCCGTCATCGGGACCGGCGTCACTCTGTTGGGGATACTGGCCGGGCTGCTGGTTTCCCTGTTTCGCATCCTGCGCCAGGACATCAAGGAAACCAACTCCCGCATCGACGCGCTCCGCCAGGAAATGCGAACCGACATCGCCGCCCTGCACTCCCGCATCGACAATCTCTATCAGGCTCTGTTCAGCCACAAAGACCCCGCAGCCTAGCCTGCATACAATCCCCCCCTGTGGACTCAGTGTTCCGATTCACTGGCCATCTGCTACACTACGTCCATGGCTCCCTACACCCTCGACACCCACGCGACGATCAAGCAGCTGGAAGAAGCCGGCATGGATTCCCGCCAGGCCGAGGCGGTCGTTGCCGTCATGAGCCGCTCGGATGCCGAGCTGGCCACCAAGACTGACCTCAAAGCAGAGATCGCCGACCTCAAAGTAGAGATCGCCGAAGTCAGGTCTGAACTCAAGCAGGACATTGCCGACCTCAAGGCCACGATGTTCAAGGTCGCTCTGGGAGTGGCTGTCGCCATCATCTTGGCGAACGCAACCATGACGCTCGCCTTGATCCGGTTCCTTTCCTGAAAGCTGCATAGATTTTTTTCCCTGTCCATCCCCACCTCGGGCCGAAGGCCTCTCTCAAGGGCGAAGCCCTGCCGTCTGTGGAGCCGTCTCTGCCGGTATCAGTACATCGGCGGTGAACCAGATCCTGAGCCGATGGCCGGCGCGGACCGTGATCGTCGGCAGGCGATTGAGGAACCGCTGCATGATTTGGGTTGCGGCCTGTCCGAAACCCTGGCCGGCGCCGGAGCGAAAGCCCTCAAGCCCCCCTGCGTAGGGGTTGCTGCCCTGCAGGGTGAGGCCGGACAGGATGCCGACGGCACCGGAGGCGGCAAACATCTGAAGGTAGTGGCGGTTCACCTTGTCCTTGAGGGCTGTCGTTCCCATCTGGTCCAGGCCTTCAAACCTCAGCGACACCCAGCGCCCATCGGGAAAGATGAGGCGGTGAAACCCAACGGCGAGGCGGGTCTGGTCGCGGTTGCCTACGGCCTGGGCCGTGCCGATGGCGCGGGTTCCCCTGGGGATCAGGACGCGCTGCCGGTCGCTGGAATAGAAAGGCACGGAGACCTGGGCCAAGGCCGGTCCAGGGAAGTCTCCCGATAGTTGGGTAATCAGCGCGCCTTCCAGGAATGATCCCTCGTAGATGCGTTCAAAGCCTTCCGGATCGGCAGGGATAGTCACCCTGCCTGGATTTTCCGGAGTATGCGCCGGCGGCTGATTTGGGGCCGCGGGCGGGCCGGCGGCAGCCGGCGGAAGCATGGGTTGTCCGGAAAGATCAGCGGGAGTCACGCCCTGGTTGGCGAGCTGCATCATGTTTTCGGCCGCTCGCTGCATGTTCCGAATCTGCTCGGCGCTGGGATCGGGAGCGGGAACAGGCGCAGTTCCGGATTGGGGAGCTGCGGCAACCTGGGCCGGGGGTTGCTGGCCTGGTCCAGGTCGAGCGGAATGGGCAACCGGCTTTGAGCGCAGCGACTCATGCTTGCGGCGGATGGCCTGTAGTTTGAGTTCCTGGAGAAGCTCCTGCTCGGCGAGTTCAGCGTCGATGGTGGAGTCGAGGGAATGGCTCGAGCCGCCTGCGATAGCCGGCGCGCCGGGTGTCACCCCGGCCGCACTGAGAAGTCGGCCCGGGGGTCTCTGCTGGCCGGGGCCGGGCTGTTGCATTTGTGCGCGCAGGCGGTCGCGTGCTTGGGCCGCTTGGCGGTTCTGTTCGAGTTGTTGGCGTTCATCAATGCGGCGATCCACTTGGCGCTGGATGCGTTCTCCGGCAAGTGGAGGCTGGGCGGCTGGTGTTTGGGCTTGTTCTTCGGTCAAGTCGCCCTGGATGGCGTAGGAGATGATGAGGGCGGCGACAAGCAGGGTGGTCAGGCCCACGGCAATCTGGCCGTAAAGGCCGCCGGGGATGGCGCCGGAGGGCTTGGGGACGAGGCGGCTCCAGCGGCTACTCATTGGGCTCCTCCTGTGAAGGCCCGCGCGTGGCTCCTTCAAGGGTCCGCTTGGCGTCGCTCAAGAGCCGCTTGATCTTCTGAGGGGGAGTCAGGGCGAAGTCTCGCGCCGGATCGAACCGCCAGCGGGCGCGCTTCTTGCCGATGCGGAGCCAGCCGTCTCCGAGCACGTGACGGGCGATGTAGAGGCCTTCCGGAGTGAGGTCGTAAGCGACAAGGCTCGGCTTGCCGTCCTTCAGCTCGTAGATCGCGGGAGACTCCTGCGCCCGGCTGCGGAGATAGGTGAACTGGCCGTCATGCCACATGGCGTCAACCAGGAAAGGCCACTGGTGGGCCTTCTTGTCGAGCTGGTAGGCAAAGGACAGCCGCCCAGGGTAGTCAGTCTTGAATTGATTGACGGCATCGGCGGCTTGAGACTCGGCGCGGGTGGACCTGAGATCGGCCGCTTCGCGTGCCGCGCGGGCGGCCTGGCCTGCGGCGCGGGCCATTTCCCGGTAGTCGTCAACCGCCGACCGGGCGATAAAGGCGGGGCGGCCAGCCGGAGCGGAACCTCCTGCGGCCTCGATCCGGACCACGAGGTGCGGATCGGGAGCTTCCTTGACTAGGAATGAGTAGATCGAGCCGCTCTCACAGACCAGGGCTACGTTGGTCTGGACCTTCTCGTCAAGGGGCTTGAGATAGGCCAGGTTGGCCGATCCCGAGAGGTGCCAGTAGTCGGAGTCGCCGACGACGAAGTCGAGGATGTTTTCCCCGGAGGGCAGGACCAGGACCGTTGTGTGGCGGGTTTTGGTCCGGACTTCGATGATCTGGTCCGGCTGCGCCTGGACGCGAAGGACGCCAGGGGTCTGAGCGGCTGTCTTTTCGGCAGCCGGCGCGGGTGTGTCCTGGGCGAAGGGCAGCAGGGCAGTGATGGTAAGGGCGCTGCCCAGGGTAGAGAGGACACCCACCTGAAGGGCAGTGGTGATAAATTCTCGGATCATTGGACCCCCTTTGCAAGGTGTTCGATGCCGCGCACCAGGCCGTGCTGCTCAACGGCCTGGGACCGCTTCTCGGCGTCCACAGCGGAAGACGTGTAGAGCCAGTAGCCTTGTCTGTCCACGTTAAGCCGAAGAATGGCGAACTCGTCGGAGCGGCGCAGGTACATTTCCCGCTTGGGCAGGAGGCTTCGGATGGCCTCAACCTCGTGGTCGTTCAAGTGGAACACTTCGGCGACCGAGGACGGCAGGTCGGGATTGGCGAGAAACAGCTTGGTCGGGAGAGACTCAAGCAGCGCGGCGGCACCGGCGGTGCCTGTAAGGTCAACGGCGGACTGCGTGGCCAGGATCAGCGCGGCGTTTTTCTTTCTCCAGGTCTTGGCGGCTTCCGCCAGGTAGGACAGGACGGCGGGGTCGCGGAGATAGCGCCAGGCCTCGTCCACAACCATGAGCTTGACGCGGGCGGTCTCGTCCGGGTCTTCCAGGGCGAGCCGCAAGCGCTCCAGCAGATAGAAAAGGGCGGCCTCGCACAAGTCCTCGTGCTCGGCCGCGCCGGCCAGGTCGATCACTTGCCAGTCGGCCAGTTTCAGGTCGTCGCCGGTGGCCGGGTTGTCAAAGACCGCGCCCCAGGCCCCCGAGCCGTGCCACCGGGACAGCGGGGGCCACATCTTTTGAGGCAGGGTGCGGACCAAGTCGCCCAGGGTCCGGTGGTTCGGAGGGAGTTTGTAGAGATCCACGATGCGGTCGTGAATCTCGGTGGTGTCGGCTCCGGCGAGATCCCCGCCGCCGATCCTCAACAGGCGCGCGACCCAGCCGGCCAGGAATTGGTAGGTACGCTCGGTCGCCGGCAGGGAAAACGGCCGTAGCTTGAAAGTGGCGCTTCCCTCCTCGGAAGGGGAAAGCTCCAGGTAGGAACCGCCCAGAAAGGACGTGAGCCAGCGGTAGGAGCCGCCCAGATCGAGGATTAGAACTCGGGGATCGTACTGAAGGGCTGAGACCAACAGGAAGTTGAGAGTGAAGCTCTTGCCCGCGCCGGTCGCTCCGAGAATGAGGGT
This sequence comes from Acidobacteriota bacterium, assembly GCA_028875135.1. Classification (GTDB taxonomy): domain Bacteria; phylum Acidobacteriota; class Terriglobia; order Versatilivoradales; family Versatilivoraceae; genus Versatilivorator. The sequence continues at coordinate 10,039 of JAPPFQ010000149.1, read as the reverse complement.
GTGGCCCACGTCGCCGGCGAACAGGTCATAGTGGTAGGGGGTCTTGTTCCGGGTTTCCAGGACGGCAAGGGCGGGCCGGCCCAAGTGTTTGCTGGTGGGTCTGCCTGTGGAGGCCCCAAAGAGGGGGGCCAGACAGGCGCAGAGGCCAGCGGATGCAAAAACGCTGCGGACGTTGCGGCTGGGCGGCTGCCCGGGCAGCCGGCAGAACCAGGCCGGAAGCTGGCCGTATCCTTCCCGGATCACCTTGGCGTCGTAGGTGTTGAAGATCCTCCGGACCTCGCCGTCCAGGTGGTCGATCTGCTCATGGTCGCCATGGAGGGTAACGGTGCAGGTGATGGAACCGTAGGAGACACCATCGGCCTCCAGCTCGACAAGCGCGGAGCCCAGCCGGCTGGAGGCGGCCTCGGCGGCGGTGTCGGTCATAGCGGCGGCCGTTCCCTGGGTGTCCTGCATGTGGGCGGCCATGGAATAGCGCTTTGAGAAGTAGTGTTTTTGGGCGCTACGGATCTTTCGCCGGGCGGCGTCAAGCCCCCATCGCTTCCACTCCAGGCTTACAGTCGAAGTAGCGTCCAGACGAAAAAGATCGGCCAGGAGGTTGGCCCTGGCCTCTCCGGGCGGGGACAGCATGGAATAGACCACGGCGGGAACACCGTCGAGGCGGAGAAAGCGCCGCTCGGCCTCCAGCTCGGACACGGCGAGTTGCCAGTTGAGACCCGCGTCTGTGGCGCCGCTCCAGGGTGTTCCGGGACGGTTCACCAGCTCGGAGAGAAAGCGTGAGCCCTGTTTGGGGCCCAGCAGGTCGATGGGGGTAATGTCGGAGACCAGTGCCCGGCTGGCGGCGACCGCCTGGCGAAACTGCTCAGCCGCTGCTTCGACAGCTCGACGGAGATAGACAGCCTCATTGGGCTTCTTGCGTTGGGTGATCCACTGACGCATCCAGGGGATCACTCCGCTGTCTACCTCGGAGCTGGCTGCTTGAAGGCCCGAGTCATAGCACCAGGCGACGAAGACGGAAACGTCTGAAACGCGGCCGGCCAGGAACTCGGCCCGGCGCTGCTGGGACAGGCGGACCACCTCGCTGGCGTTGCTGACCGGCTGGGGGATCTCCGGCGGCCGACGGAGAAAGTAGAAATAGAGCCGCATCTTGTGGTCAAGGTTGGACAGGGCGCGTTGCCAGCGGTCTATGACGCGGTCCAGGTGAACCGCCTCGCGGCCGTCGACAGGAGTCGGAGAGAGTTGGCCAATGGCTATGAGGTTTCCGTTGCGGCCAAGCAGGCACTCGCCATCGGGGAGCCAGCCCCAATAGGGGAGCTCGTCGGCCAGCGCCCCGGCCGCCTCGAAATCCTTGGCTTCTTCTGCAAGGTTCATTCGCGGATCACCACAACAAAAGGAGAGGGGCTCCACTTGCCCGGATCGTATCGGGCGCGGCAGCTCGCCGAGACTTTGAGAATGGACAGCATGGCCGGATCTTTCCGCCAAGCCAGCAGTCCGGCGGTGTAGAGAACGCCAAAGATCATGCCTCCGAGCAGGAGGGAGTTGACCGCGTTCCATAGCGCCAGGGCGACCGTTACGGAGAGAAGAAACCAGCGCCGCTCGACGCCCATCATTTTCAAGGGCGCACTCAGCGTCGCATGCCCCCGCCAGATTTTCAGATCGTGCATGTAATACCTAGAACAGCCAGCCCAGGAAGTTCGCTGCACCCATAGCCATGCCAAGGCCAAAGACGATACCGGCCAGCGCCTTCTTCGATCCGCCTTCTCCAAAGGCAAACATCAAGCCGCCAACAACAATGGCAATCAGCGATAAACCGCGAGCGATAGGGCCGGTAAAGGCCGTCTCCAGTACCTGGATGGCGTTTTCCCAGGGACTGGCCGGCGGTGTTCCCTGGGCCAGGAGTTCTCCGGCTGAAAGCGCCAGAAAGACCGCCAGCAGGACAAGATGCTTCCAGGTGATAGAGTTGGTGTTCTTCATCCTCTGCCCTCCTGCCAATAGTGGGGATCAGATACGAAATCGTTCGATTTGGTGACGTCGATTGGGAGGGAACGAAAATATCTGCTAAATACCTGAAGGGAATACTGATAGACCTGCTCGGAGAGGGAGGTTGCAGCTAGGAAACCGAGCGGCGGCCTCTGGGGACAGCAGCTCTAGGCCGGGGACTCCTAGCCCGCATTTTTCACCAGAGTTCGCAAAAGAGGGGTGAAAGGGGGGGCTTCTGAGCCTCTCCGAGGACCCTCAGGAGACAGGTGAGCCCAGGCCAGGCGGAACTCCCTCTGGTAGGGACATCCGGGACGCAATCGCCTTACTCCTCCCGCATTGTTTTTTTTCGCATTTTGCTTGTTGGGTAATAAATATCGGTGTTACAGTTCGGATTCCGTCACCAAATCGAACGATTTCGACACACTGCTTTTTGTGTGATAAAACCACCTTGTCCAGGCTCTCGGAAGGTAACGAAAATACATAACCAATCGTCAAGAGCTAATTAGAGCTGTATCAGGAGGTCAAAATAAGGGACAAAGCCCAGCGTATCGGTTATGCCCGTGTATCGAAATTGGAGCAGAATCCGGATCATCAGATTCAAGTCCTGAAATCGTCCGGATGTGCCGAGATCTTCGTTGATCATGTGACCGGGGCGCGTCATGCGAGGCCCGCTCTGAACCGAGCACTGGCGACATTGACGACCGGCGACACGCTGGTAGTCTGGCGCTTCGACAGGCTGGGACGCTCGCTCCAGCACCTGCTCACTATCCTCGGTTCACTCAAGGAGCGCAAAATTCAGTTGCAGTCCCTGACCGAGCAGATCGACACTCGCACAGCCATGGGAAAACTGTTCTTTGCGATCATCGCAGCGTTGGCGGAATTCGAACGCTCACTTATATCGGAGCGTACCTTGCTTGCCGCCTCTCAGCGGAAAGAGCAAGACATGGCTTGGGGCCGACCCAGCATCTTCCATGACCGGCAGGTTGTCGAAACAGCCATGACGCTGCTAAATAACCCAGAGATGAGTCGGGCCAGCATCGCCCGACATTTTGGGGTCAGCACGAACACGCTCTACAGGTGGTTTCCCTTGGGAAAGGCAGAGAATTTCGGCACAGGACCAAACAAGCCTCGGTTCACAATCGGCAAAGGCAAAGGAGAGAAGAAATGACCCCTCGACTCACCACAGGAATCGTGCTGGCCTCCGTCGTGCTGTTGTCGCTGGGCTGCCGGAGTGCCGAGCAGAGACAGTCCGACGAGACCCGGGAAGCCCTCTTGGGGATCCTCGACGAGGTTGAAGAAGTCTATGAGAAGCATCTCGCTGCGACTAAGACCGCCATGGAAATCTATGAAGGGTCAGAAGTCGAGCTCAAGGGTTTTTTCTCGACTGGCGTGATTACCCGTAGTGACTACGAGGAAAAGAAAAAGAAGCTGTCGAATGAGATTGCGGCCTTACGCACGGATGTCAAGGAGTACACAGATCTGGAGCTGCCTCGTTTGGCGCAGAGTATAAGGGGTGTGCGCTCTATCGCCGAAAGATTCTACACCTCCGCCGAAGACTTGCCGGAGCGGGCCAAGAAAACAGTCCAGCAGGCCAAGGAAGCGCACCAGCGGGCGGCGGCGAGAAGAAAGACACGATCAACTTCGAAGTCTCGGAATAGATTGGCTTCAAAACCAAGAGGACTTCCTGTCTCTACGCCGAAAAAGGTTGCTGCCAAGCCAGCCCCGCCGCCGCCCGATCTGGAGGAATTACGCAAGACCTACTCGGCGCGAATCGAAAAGTTGGACAGGATGCATGAGGAGTTGATCGAGGTCCTGACAGAGGTGCAGGCAGCGCAAACCGACTACTGGGAGAAGCGATGGGCCGGGGATCGGGTTACCATGGCCCGCCTCGCCCGCCGGCAAAATATACTGCCGCTACGGCCGAAACTGCAGCGAGCCACGGATCTCGGTGGGCTCAATTTAGTGCGGAGAAGCATAGAGATCCAAGAAAACAATATACGGCCCGCCCTTGCCCAAGCAAAGAAGAAGCTGGAGCAGGTCCAAGTCCAGGAGAAATAGACGACCTGCAGCACCGGGAAAGTCAGGGCGGCCTGCGCCACAGGCGGGGGGGGTGCGCCTCTGAGAGAGTGTGCTAAACTCTTGCCATGGGAGTAAGGGCATGACCACCGCCGTATTCGACACCCTGAAAGCCAGCCGCAAACTCAAGGCCGCCGGCATCGAGGAGGCGCACGCCGAAGCCATCGTGCAGTCCGTGGCCGAGGCCTTCACCGATACGGTCGCTACCAAGACCGACATCGCAGAAGTCAAGATCGACATCGCAGAAGTCAAGACCGACATCGCCGATCTGAAGGCTGAAATTGCAGGGGTGAAAGCGGATCTCAAGATCGTCAAGTACTTCTTCGGCCCGGCCATTATCCTCCTGCTTCTCAAGATCGCCTTCTTTTGATATTGGCGCAGCGGTAGATGTTCGTGAGCGTCACCCGGCCTCGTTCGCGCAATTACGCATTTGCGTTATTCAGATACTGTGCAAGTGCGCGTTCAAGAATTGTCTGGTGGGTCAAGTCCGTGTTGGCGGCGTACAGCCGCAGGCGGCGATAGGTCGCTCCATCCAGGGCAACGGTTACACGCTTCTCACCAGGTTGCTTTTGCACGGGAGTCGATGGGGCTTGACGTGGAGCGGATTCCTGTTGGGGCGCATCGCCTTTCAGCAATCCATCGAGCCCTAGGGGTTTTTTAGCCATCGAGCATTCCTTTCAGGTAATCCCACAAGGCCACAAATTCTGCGGCGGCTTTCTTGTTCCCGGTTTCCGTGACTCCCTCGCCGGTCGCCCCGGTCTCAGCATAGACGACGCGATGGCTGATGTTGACCGGGGCCACTCGGCCGTGCTGCGCCAGGACGCGAGCTGCTTCGTCGGTGATCCTGGCGCGGGGTGTCTGCGACAGGACGAAGGCAAACGGTATCCTCGCTCGGCTCACGCCGGCGAGTGTGTTGCCAACGGCGCTCAGGTCGTCCGGAGACGGCCGTACCGGAATCAATACCAGGTCCGCGTTCACCAGCGCCTCGTTCAGCCATTCGGCCCTAGTGGGCGGGGTGTCGATCAGACACAGGTCGAAGGCCTCGGCCACGGCCTCCAGGGCGGCCTGTATCTCGGCTGGCTGGGGGTCACGGTCAAGCATCGAGGGGGACTCCACTTCCCGTCTGTCCCACCAACCACGAAGCGAGGCCTGGGGATCGAGATCGAGGCACAGCACCCGCTGGCCGGCCTCGCATGCGGCAACCGCCAGGTTGCGGGTAAGGGTGGTTTTGCCGGCTCCGCCTTTGCGAGCTGCAATGACAATCGTGCGCATCGTTAAAACACAATACCACAGATGCGCGTCTACGCAACCACATTATTTCGTGCCTGCGTAATTACGTCTGGTTTAGGTGGGAAGGTGTGGTAGACTTTGGGGAAGGAAGAAGCTCATGGCTACTATCACGTTTGACACTCGCAAGGCTGTCCGCACCCTCCAGGCAGCCGGATTCGCGGAAGGTCAGGCCGACGCGGTGGTGGACACCCTGGCCGAGGCCTTCACCGATACGGTCGCTACCAAGACCGACATCGCAGAAGTCAAGACCGACATCGCCGACCTCAAGGCTGAAGTCTTCCGGGCCTTGTGGATTCAGGGGGCCGGCATTGTCGCCTTGATTGTAGGCTTGACGAAGCTACTCTAGCCGGCTGAATCCTCGACCACAACATCTTGTGCCTCGCGGCGGCTAGCTCCCGCCGTGGCCGGCTCGATTTCCCGAGTGCTACAGGTCGTCGGAGCCTGAGAAAGTCGCTCACAGGGCATCCTACGGACTCTTTCCCCTCCCGATCTGCTCTCTCTCAGGGGCGAAGCCCCGCCGCCTGTGGAAGTTGAGTGGAGGGAAGGTATCCCGTATCGCGGGAGAAAGTGGCTCGGTGTGTCGAAGGAAATCCGGACGTCACAAACGCGACGTCCGGAATCCAGGAGGGACCGTCACGCGGTCGCGGTCCCGCTGCCGCCGGTCCGGGCGATCAGGGTTTCGAGCGCCAGGCCCTGCCGGCTCAAGGCCTGGCCCTGATTCTTCAACGCCTCGCCCTGGTTATCCAGGCCTCGGATCAGCCCTTGCAGGGCGGCCATGCTTTCGGCGTGGCGGCGTTCGCTTTCCCGCTCCTGCCGGTCGCCAGCCAGGGCACGGGCATCGTTAGCTGACACCATGCGGTTGATGCCGTACCAGACCACGGCGATCTGGCCGAGCCCGATCAGGACCTGGGCGATGGCGGTGGCGTATTGGGCGGTCAAGGTGGCGGTTTCAAAGTCGGTCATTTCAGTGTCTCCAGGTAGATAATAGGTCAAGCGAGCCGGGAAGGGAAGGGCGGCGGGAGTGACCCGCCGCCCGCCGAGCTATGGCGGCTCATCGTCGTCATCCTGGCCGTTGGTGTCTTCGGCCTGCTCCGCTTCGAGAACGAGAATCTGGGAGTGGGCTTGATCGGCGACCTTGGCGAGAACCAGCAGGTCGTTGCGGCCGAAGCTGTGCGTCGTCTTCCACTGCCCTTGCGCGTCGCGGTAGCGCTTCGAGAAGGTGACGTTGTAGCGCGTGCGCTCGCCAGCCTGAATTCCCCAAATCGCGGCCTTGACGGATCCGATCCGAACGGTCTCGATGGGTCTTTGGTTTGCCATTGGTTGTTCCTCCTAAGCGTTAAGGGTTTGTGAGCGTGTGCCGCTCACCCAGGACTGGCGGCACCGGCCAAACCCGAGCGGGAGGACGAAGCGGAGCCCAGTCGAGGGCCGCGCCAGGCCGGCATGGGCAAGCCACGTTGACAGACGCCCGTTGGGCGAGCGTAAGCGTTCTGGCGGCTGGATTGCGCCGGCCCAGCGGACCAAGCGCCAGGCGAGCGACTGGAGGCAACCAAAGGCCCGAGTGAAGGATGGGGCAGTGAAGCGACTTGGGAAGGCTGGAGGCCCAGCAGTCACCGGGAGAGAAGCGCAGCAGGGCAGTGGAGACATAAGACGTACACTCAGGCGTAAGCGTCCGGCCTTTGACCGGGCAGGATCTGCGCCGGTGTCCGGTGGAGATTGAGCCGCCATGGCTCGGTGGCGTCGTTGACCTCGGGCCAGTTGAGCTTGATTTTCTTCAGTTCCCCGAGGCACTTTTCTGCGATAGTTCCGGACGGTGAGGTTGTCGCCAGCCTTCTGAGGGAAAGGGCCATACTGGCGTAGACCTGTGCCCGGGTCAAAGCGAGCGCGTCAGTGAGCGAGAAGGTGCGGCAGGTGAGCCAAAGGTAGAGATCGAGGCCCAGGGTGGACCGGCGCAAGGCGTGAAGGCAGTTGAGTCCGACCGGGACCGACCGGCGCACAGTGGAGTCGAAAAAGGGCCGGGACAGGCGGACTTCGCTCGGAATGAGACGGTCATAGTCCCGCCAGAAGACTGCCTTGTCGCCAGCCAGACGGACAGATTTGTGGTTTCCCCGATAGTGGATCGATATGGTGGCGGAGCTAAAGAGTCGCTTCATCTGTTTGCGGAGCCGGCGGCGGGGATCCCCGCCGTCGCTGTGAATTCCCGGGCGGACCATGAAGCCGCGGAAACCCTTGCGAAGCACGAGCACGCGCCGACCCGTGCGCACGGCCTCGGTGCCGACCCAGGACAGCAGCAGGCGCGGGAGGTCCCTGCAGGGGAACATAGTGTTTCCAACGGCGCTAATCGCCAAGGTGAAGGTGACGTTGGCGCGCACGAAGTGGGAGAGAATCCCTTGGTCGGTGCAAGGCAGGCTGCAAGGGGCCAACATGCGGCCCCGGAAACCAAGATCTGCGTCGGCCTCCCGGGCCTCATTCAACCAGTCGAGCTGTTCCTGCAAGGTGGTTCCCATAAGCCCTCCCTCGGGGTGGGTTCACTTGTTCCAGGTGAGGCCGATGTAACACACCAAGCCCAGCAGGCCTCCAACCAGAAGGCCGATTCCCAGGCCGATAAGATAGCCTATTCCCATCTTCCTTCACTGTCGCGCTGCAGGGCGGCGGCCAGTTCGCGATCACCCTCACCGCGCCGAACTGCGAGCTCGACCTGCTCGACCTTGCGGCCGGCATCGCCCAGGCCCACGAGGCGCGCCAGGTAGTGGATGCCGGCGGCTACCGACAGGACAAGCACCACGAGGTGCGCAAGGATCAGGCCCGCATACTGCTCCCAGATCAGGGAAGCGTAGGGCCTCAGATATACCAGCCGCTCGAAGCCGAACAGGACCCCCAGGGCGGACAGCATGCAGGTCAGGCCGAAGCTGACCCTCCATGGGTGCATGTCAAATCTCCACCGAGGCGGGATCGCCGCTGCTGCGCCCGCCGCCCCTTCGTCCTCCTCCGCCTCCCAGCGAGGACAGGCTGGTGCGGGTGTTCGGTGCCTGGCCGCCCTTTCCGCCGTGCATCGAGAAACCGCCAGCGCTCTTGGCCTTGACGCTGGCCTCCCGGTAATGGTCGGTCCCCACCTCGACATTGACGCGGCCGAGGTTCCCGGCCTCGTCAACGTATTGAATTTGCGCATCGGGAATCTGCACGTGGCCCTGGTCGTCACAGGGCAGGTGCAGCTCGGTAGCCGCTTTGCGCCTGGCACGGTCGGCTTCTTCCTTGCCGTGCCGGGCGCGGGCAGTTTCGCTCTGTTTCGCCAGGATGCCTTTCAGCTCGGCGTCGATCAGGATGCGTCGGAGCCGGGCTCCCCGGGCAGTGAGGGCCTCGATCTCCTTGCGGCAGGCCTTGGCGACATCGGCGTCGTGGGACGCCTCGCGGGGCTTCACCATGCCGGACCAGGCCCGCTGCTCGGAGTCAAGGCCGTGCTTGACGGCAAGGCGTTTGGCCAGGGCGGCTCCCGCTTTGGTCAGCGTGTAGAGGGTGAAGCTGCCTCCCTTGGGGCCGCGGACCTGGTGCTCCTGCATGGCTCCGGAGCGGACCAGGCGCTGGAGGCCTTTGGCGCCGGCGAAGCGGTTGCCCGAGAAGTGGGCCTCGACCAGGTCGCAGTGCGAGGCGCAGCGGTAAAGGCCCACTTCCTGGAGGCAGGCATGGGTCCGCTCGGTGATGTCCAGGCCTTTGTGGCGGGTGCGGCCCAACTCACGGCGATGGCCGGTGCGTAAATCGACCTTCCGATGGTTGCGGGAGCACCGTCCAGACTGTTTGCATCGCTCTCTGGCCTGCTGTTGAATCCGGCCGTCCTCTGCGCTTTGTTTGCCATCGGTCCGTTCAACGGCGGCCCGACGAGGCGGCGGCTTGCGAGGGTCAATATCGGGGGGCCAGCGGCTCATGGGTTACCTCTCGGGGGTTGTGCGGCTGGGGAACTGGTCTTGCCGGACGCCAGGGCGCCCGGATCCCCGGACAACGGCTCCGTCACGGGAAGAGGTGACGAAAGACTCGGTTCTTCCGAGTTTGGAAGGTCTTTCGACGATAGCGCCCCGGGCCGCCCGGACGGGCTCGGGCGCGCGCCGGCCCTGCTTCCGGTCCTGGTGAAGCCTCTCGATGGCCCGCTCGGCATCGTCCCTGGGGCCGTACATTCCCCCGTAGGGACTGGGGACCGGACGGTTGGGGTCTTGGGCGTCCTGGATACGGTAAACGCCGGTCCGGTGTGGAACCGGAACAATATGGTATTGCCGGTCTGGCTGTTGTCCGGAAACAGGCCCGTTCTGTGTCTTTCCCCCCTGTTCCTGCTGGCGCTCTTGGGTGCGGCTGATGAGGTAGTTGGACATGCGCTGGGCATCAGCCGAAGCGTTGACGATTTCCTGAGGGTTCTTGTCCAGCACTTCGACCCAGCCTGAAACGTAGGCCGCTCCCCGACTCGGATCGTGTCCGGTGCCCAGCCGGTCTCCGGTCATCATTGCGCTGATCTCAGCCCGCAGTTCCTCGCGGGCGTAGGACTCGGAGCCGAATCCGTCCTCGAGGCCCTTCTGGAGCGTCTCGCGGTTGAGCCGGCCGGGATGGCCGCTGGCGTGACCCAGTTCGTGCAGGGCCGTCTGGTAGTAGTGGTCGGCGGACGGAAACTGGCTCTTTTCGGGAAGGACAACCTGGTCGCTGCCGAGCGAGTAGTAGG
>JAPPFQ010000436.1 GCA_028875135.1 Acidobacteriota bacterium | reverse complement strand
GTATTGAAGCCGTGGATGCCTCGATCCAGGGCTTCGATCATTTCCGGCAGGGACCAGCCACTGGAGACGTTCAGCCTGCCTTCAGTGGCTTCCAACACCCGGGTGGATTTGAGTCCCGCCGGTATGGTTTCGATCTTGATGCACCGAAAGGCCGGAATCTTCTCGAACATCTCCAGGATGACCTCGAGGCTGGCGCCGTAGCCGCCCCAGGAAAGGTCCTGAATCATCAGCATCTCCATGCCCGCTTCCGAGAGTCGGGTGAAGAAGCTGACGATGCCCTTCCGGTCACCTTCCAAATGATCGGGCACCCGGCAGAGGATCCCGTCCGCGCCGGCCTTGACCCCGTGCCTGGCCAATTCGAAAGCCTCATCCAGGTTTTCGGAACTGGCTCCGGCCACCACCTGAATGCGTCCATCGGCGATGGCCACCACGCGCTCGACCAATCGGCAGCGCTCGGAGTCGGAGAGCTTGTCGACCTCGCTGGCCACGGCCGGAACGATGCAGCCCACGATGCCGTCGGCAATGGACTGCTCCAGCAACAGCTCCAGCGAGGGGAAATCGAGCTTGAGGCGGTCGTCGAACGGCGTGTTGATGATGGGAACAATGCCGTGCAGTGAATAGCAGGACTTTTGATTGACGATTTTTGACTGTTGATTGTCGATTGGCAAAGAGAAATCCCTCAATCCCCAGTCCGCCCCGCGGGGGCGATCTATGATATCCTACTCGGCCAATCTGGAGACCTCATCCCCTCCCCGTCCATTGGATTTCCGGGATCCCACTATTTAGGAGACGCTTCGTGATACTTGTCAGGCCCCGCTTGTTCACAGGCTGCCTGGCTTGCCTGGCAGCCCTTGCCGGTCTTGCCGTTTTTGCGTCGGCCCTGCTGGAGGCCAATGACTCCCTCTGGATCAGGCACAGCGGCTTTGCATCCCTGAAGACCGGACAGCCCGGCAACAGCGGCGCCAACCTCTATGTCTCCTCCAAGGGGAGAATCCAGACCATCAATCGCTGGGACCTGAACCGGGACGGCGAGCTGGACCTGGTGTTCACCCAGGATCACAACTCGGTCTACACGCCGGACACCCTGATCTACTGGGGCGGCAAGGAGGGCTACGCCTCTCTGCTGCCCGACATGTGGCAAATCCGGGCGCCCTTTTCCCTGCTCAAGACGCTGACGACCGCGATCAAGCGGGTGACCCGCTTGCCGACCTCGGGGGGAGGACGCAGCAAGATCGCCGATCTCAACCTGGACGGACACCTGGACATCGTCATCTGCAACTTCCAGCACAACTACCGCACCGACCAGCCCGCCTACATCTATTGGGGCGGAGACGACGGGTTTCGACCGGAGAATCGGACCGACTTGCCCGCCCTGCTGGCCGGCGGCCTGGCGGTGGAGGACCTCAACGGAGACGGGCTTCCCGATGTCGCCCTGGCCAACCACGGCAGCGAGAGGGGAGAGACCAGCGGGTTTCGGCAGCACCTGGAATCCTACATCTACTGGGGCAACCTGAACGGTTTCAACACGGCGCGCCGCACTTCCCTGCCCACCATCAGCGCCACCGACGCGGCCTCGGGCGACTTCAACGGCGACGGACACGCCGACCTGGCCTTCCTGAACCACAACAGCCAGGAGCAGAGCCTCTATCTCTATTGGGGAGACGGCCAGGGTGGGTTCGGCAAACACCGCCGTCAGGTGCTGAGCAGCGCCGATCTGCAAGTGGGCGAGAGGCCTCGCGGCTGGGAAGGCTCCCGCCAGGGAATGAAGACGCTGCTGGCGTCCCGCATCGATCCTGACCCAATCTCCGACCTGGTGGTGGCCGGCTCCGAGAAAGCCATTATCTTTTATGGCTCGACAAGCGGCCTGTCTCCGCAATCAACCGTGACTCTGCCGGCCAACGACTGCCTGGGGATGGAGGCCGCCGACTTGAACCGGGACGGGCGGGTCGACCTGGTTCTGGCCAACTCCGGGGGGCGGTCCGATCCCCTGGTCGACTCGACCGTCTACTGGGCGACCCCGGACGGGTTTGATCCGAAACGGCGCACCGATCTGCCCACCCAGGGAGCCGCCACCGTTCAAGCCGCCGATCTAAATGGAGACGGTGTCCTGGATCTCCTGTTCGGCAACTCTCGAGGCTCCGACAGCACCGATGTGCCCAGCTACATCTATTGGGGACGGCCGGACGGCTTTGCGGCCCACCGGCGGACGGAGCTCACCGGCTTCGGCACCATCAGCAGCGGCGTGGCCGACTTCAACCGGGACGACCACCCCGATATTCTGCTGGTCTCCCACCACAGCGGCACCGGCGTGCTGCCCACGGCCATCTTCTGGGGGCGCCCCGACCACTACTACTCCAGCGCCGCCAGCACCCTGATCGAGCCGGGCGCCAACATGGAGTACAGCATCGCCGACCTGGACGACGACGACTATCCCGACCTGGTCGTCAATCGGGACCAGACCAGCCTGGTTCTCTGGGGCTCGTCCGAGGGCTTCACCGAGGAAACCAAGCTGCCCGTCACCAGGCCCATCGCCACCAGCGTGGCCGATCTGAATCGGGATGGCTTCCTCGACATCCTGGTGGCCATGACGGCCAATCCGGGAGAATCGGCAAGGGGGGCCATCGTCTGGGGGACCGCCGGCCGCTTCCAGGACCCCGAAGTCAGCCGCTGGGACCTGGATGGGCCGGCCATCGAGAGCACGGCCATCGCCGACCTGAACAAGGACGGCTTCCTCGACCTCATCTATCCCGAGGCGGGAACGGAAATTTCCGAAATCTTCTGGGGTAGCGCCGAAGGATACCGCCCCGACAACGTGCTGGCTATCAAGGCCAACGGCACCCCCCACGCGGTGCCGGCCGACCTGGACAACGACGGCTGGCTGGACCTGGTCTTCGCCAGCGGGTTCTCCCAAAAGGAGAATACGGTCCACGTCGACACGCTGATCTACTGGGGCAGTCCTCAGGGCTTCTCCGAGGACTCCCGCACCGGCGTGGAAGGGTTTACCACCCTGGACGCCACCGTGGCCGACTTCAACCGGGACGGCCACCTCGACATCGCCACCACCAACTACCGCTCCGATACGACCCGGGAACTGCCGGCGTTCGTCTACTGGGGAAGCGGCGGACGGGACTTCAGCGAGAAGCGCCGGACGCTGCTGGAAGCCCATTCCTCCTCGGCCATCGACTCGCTGGACCTCAACCGCGACGGCTGGGTGGACCTGGTGATCTCCAACCACCAGAAACACTTCGACCACGCCGCCGGCACCAACATCTACTGGGGCGGACCCGAGGGCTTCTCCAGCCGGAGGAGGCACCATATTCCCACGGTGGGCGTGCACCTGGACGCCATGGTGGATGCGGGAAGCGTTTACGATCGCCGCTACCAGTGGGACTACACCTCGGCGCCGGTTCAGGCTCCCGCGGGAGCCGCCTTTGCCGCCCTCCACTGGAAGGCGGAAACCCGCTGGGGGACCGGGGTCAAGTTTCAGATCCGTTCGGCCGGCACTGAAGAAGGGCTTGGAAACGCCGCCTGGAAGGGGCCTTCGGGAAAAGATTCCTTCTACGAGCAATCCGGAACCGCCCTCTCCGGGCTGGCCAAGGACCACGGCTGGCTGCAGTACCGGGCGGTCCTGACCTCTCCGGACGGCGGCAACTCGGCCATCCTGACCGAGATCGCCATCCAGTGCGAGCGCTGATTCCGGCGGTGTTGGAATGGCGCCTGTTGGGCTCTGCGGGTGAGACCCGGATCCGGCCGGCCGTAACTGTTACAGG
>JAPPFQ010000062.1 GCA_028875135.1 Acidobacteriota bacterium | reverse complement strand
CCACGCTCTGGTGTAGTAAGGCAACGGCGTCCTGGCTATTCCAGACCCCCGGTAGATCTGCGGGCACGTCCATGTGGCGGACGTCCCCGGGCGCCACGAGCCCGGTACGGGCGAGATTCATTACCCCCGGGTGGCCGCGGCTCTGCGGGAGATCGCCTATGGCGGCACGGTGGGACTGGAAGCCTTTCCGGAGGGCGACAGCCACCTGGCCCTGGAGCGCTTTCGCCAGGTGTTTTCTCAACCTGGCCGATAGCCTGAAGGTTCCAGCACCACCAGGGTAGGCCGATCGGCAGACAATCGGGGAGGCGGCAGCGGCACGGTGTGGTGCCGCAGGTGGACCAGGGGGTCTCGCGGACGCCTTTTCAGAAAGACTTCCACCGGCGTCATGCCCCCGTCAATGGGAGGCAGGTAGTAGTGCATGGGGAGGATCCACCTGGGCTGGAGGATCTCGATCATCGGGTCCAGCTCGTCGAGAGTGAGGGTGAGCTTTTCGCCGACGATGGCCAACAAGACATCGCAGCGACCGGCAAAGGGAGCCAACTGGTCGGCACTCAGCCCATACCCCAAATCTCCCATGTGCAGGATCCACAGGTCTCCGGCCCTGAAGGCATACAAGGCATTGTCATCGGCGCCTTCCGGATGGTCCGGAGCCTCGGCCGCCTTGAGGGTCACAATCGGCTCCCCGTTCATCTCCGCCCGCCCCCGGCCCTCGGCCAGATCCAGAGCGTTGATCACCGGAGGATTCCCCTCGACCACCTGAAGGCAGGCGTGACCCCGGTCGGTGAGGGAACTGACGATCACCTTGTCAGCCTGCAGGAAGGGGACATCCGGACCTCCCAGTCCTACGGCGGAAGGCGTATAGGGGTCCATCACCAGCACAGGTCGATGGTCCCGCCACAGTCTGAAACAGGCCAGCCCCACCCACTCGATCGCCAGCGACATCTTCAGTCCTCCTTCCACAAGCTGCCGGCGTCGCTCATCCCGGCCAGTTCCCACCACTTGGGTCCCGGTTCCTTCTCGAAGACGATGGGCTTGAGGAAATCAATCGACTTCTTCAGCCCCTCCTCGACATTGAGATACTCACACTCCATCTCTATGGACAGGACGTGGTCGTAGCCTGCAAACTGCAGGGCGGTCACAAATTCCTTCCAGTCGGATTCCCCGTGACCCCAACCCGGAATGGTGAAGTTCCAGGGGCGCTGCTCGGGGGATTCCACCGAGGCCGAATCGTTAAAGCCCCTCAGCCGCACATTGTGGGCCTGGATATGGGCATCCTTGGCATGCACGTGCTGGACCAGGTTGCCGAGGTAACGGACCGCTTCGCAGGGGTCGATGCTCTGAAACCACATGTGGGAAATATCGAAGTTGCAGGCCACCACCGGTCCCACCTCCTGGTGGAGCCGCTTGAGGGTTACCGGGTTGTGAACCAGGTCCCCGCCGTGCATCTCGAAGCAGAGGGTCACCCCGTGATCGCCGGCGATCTTGCCGTGTTCCCGCCAATAGGGAATCAATCGTTTTTCCCACTGCCACTCCACCGTGTCCCGCAGAAAGGGAAGATCGGCAAAGGTCACCCATACCGGGGTCCGATCGCCTTCCGCACCCTCCGGCAGCCCTGACAGGAGCGTCATCCGGCGGATCCCCGCCCACTCCATGAGCTGGCAGGTCTGCCGGAACTGGCGGGAATACTCTTGTGCGATCGCCTTGTCGGGCATCAGCGGCGCCCCGTGTCCGATCAGCGCGCTGATCTCGAGCTGGTTGCGCTCGAAGGCCTCGAGCCAGCGGGGGATTTCATCCCGATGGGCCACCAGCCGTTCTCGATCGCAGAATTTCCGGTTGCTGGCCAGACCGCAGGCTCCAACCTCGACGGCCCCTAATCCGAGCTGGCGCGCATAGCGCAGACCCTCCTCAAACTCATACTGCATCAGATTCGATGAAATGACCCCGAGCTTCATAGCGTTATCTCCATCCTAGGGAAGGGGCTCGCGAACCTCGCGGCTCCCGGCAGTCTCCCGGGGAAGCTCCGCACGATCCACAAACCGCAGCAGTCTTGCCAACAAGAAACAGAGAGCCAGGAAAAGAACCAGCACCAGGTATCCCCGAAACTGATCGTAGTCCCAAAGCGCCTTCAGTCCGAAACTGGAAAGGGCGATGGCGGAGGCAACGTTGAGAGCCACCAGCCAGCTTCCCATTCGCAAGGGAAGAGGCAGAAAACGGCGGTCCGACCACAGGTTGGCCAGAGCATAGAACCCGCAGGAGAGGACACCGGTGTAGATGCCGGCCGGCGTCACGATATCCAGCAGGCGAACCTCGGGATTGAACCGGCTCCACCAGAGAACCAGAATGCCCCCGCCCAGAGCCCAGAGAATCCAGCCGGTTCTCAAACCCCGCAGGGGCAGCCTGTTCCGGAATCGTGGCATGGACTTCAGGTATTCGAACAGAACTCGATAGCTGAGTTCCGGGCCCCCGTACAGGATTCCGAAGAACGCCAGGAAAACGGCCAGGTGGTACAGGGGAAGCAGCCAGGGATGGAGGGTGGTGAGGAAGGCCGCCTGGTAGGTCAACATGCGGAGGCCCTCCGGAACCTGCTGGTCCGGCTGCAAGATCACCGTCCCGAGAATGGCAAAGCAGGCGCCGATAAAGACGACCATGAAAAAGCTGGCGCCGGTGTCGACCAGCGCCGCCCGCAGCCACAACCGCGCCGGGTGATCCCTGCGTGCCGCTATCCCTTCGAGCTGCTCCGGCGTTGCCGTCTTGAGGTGACTCCAGCCCCACTTCTTCTCCCTCAGGAACGAGAGGTATCCCAGGTAGTCGTAGCTCTGCCCGCCGATGGCGGAGGAGTAGACCACCACCTCCACCCAGACCGAGCGATCCCTCATCTGAGGCATCAACGAGTACAACCAATCGGGATAGCTGAGGGCTTGGGGGAAAAAGCCCTGGAGCACCTGCAACCACGGCGGAGCCACGTAGAACACGGCCACCACGATGCATACCACCATCAGTCCCAATATGATCGTCTGGGCCTTCTCCAGAAACTCATAGCCGCCTAGAGACAGGAGGGCAATCGCCCCCACGACCGAAAGAGTCGCCCAGAGGTATTGGTCCCCGACCCCGGCGATGGCAGTGCAGATCTGACCCGTCAGTCCGGTCAGAAACGAGAACCACAGCGGCGTGGCCAGGACGACGATCACGATCAGAAAGAGAGGGAACCACCCGCTGGGCCCGGGGATCTTTCGCCATCGCTCCAGGGGATGCCCCCCGCTGAGAATCATGTGGCGAATGCTGGTGTAGACGAAGATCCATTTCAGAAAGGCCACGAACAGGATGACCCACAGTATGCTGAATCCGAAAATGGCTCCCCCTCGCGAGGGAAACAGGATTTCTCCGCTGCCGACGGTCACCGAGGCCAGGATGGCTCCGGGCCCGAAGAATCGAATCCACTGCAGGGGATTGGTTGAAATCAGCGCCCGTGGGGGTGGGGGAAGCTGCGGCTCGGTTGCATTCATCGGAATCGCACCTTCGCCAGGTAGATGCTGGTCTTGCCTTCGTGTGAGGAGTAGTAGCTGATCCACAGCAGGTCGTCGTGCCACACCATGCCGGGGTAGCTGGTGTCGCTGGCGCTGGGCAGGGTCAACACCGGTTCGAAGCTCTCAGGGGTCATCCTCGACAGGACCGTCTTGCCGTTGAGGCGACTGCCGGCCCACAAGCTCCCGTCCGGAATGCGAATGAAATTGGGCCCGCCGATGCTGTGCTCGATCTTGCGGAACTGCCATTTCT
>JAPPFQ010000551.1 GCA_028875135.1 Acidobacteriota bacterium | reverse complement strand
GTGCTGGGTGCGCCCCGGTGAGAGGTACGGGGCAATCCGGCGCGGGATAGACGTAAACCGGCTGCCGTTGCGGCATTATAGGTTGTCTCGACGCCTGAACCAAAAAGAATGTTGGGTTCCCGGATCGCCGATGGCAAGGGGGCGAGCTTTCAGGGACTGGCCACTGGCTTGAGTCCCATCCTCATCGGATCTCGGGGATCCAGCAGCAAGGTAGCTTCGGCGGTAACGAAAGCAGACCCCTTGATGGAAGGGATGATGCGACCCTGGTCGAGTCGAGCCGTGGCCTCGAACAGACTGCCGATGATGCTTTCCTGCCGCCAGGTTTGTCCCGGGCCGAAACGGCCGTCGGCGACCAGGCAGGCAACTTTTGCCGAGGTGCCGGTCCCGCAGGGTGAGCGGTCGTAGGAACCCCCGGGGCAGAGAACGAAGTTTCTGGCGTCGGCGTCGGTCCGTTGCGGAGGAGCGTAAAGCCCGATGTGATCGATCTCCCGCCGGCCCTTGCCCGTGATTCCCCGATTGCGCAGCTCTCGTCTGATTTTCCAGGTACAGTCGAGCAGGCAGTCGATGTTGTCTTCACCAAGCCGCAGGCCGTGATCCTCGCACAGGAAGAACCAGTTGCCCCCCCAGGCCACGTCTCCCGTCAGTCGGCCGTAACCCTCCAGCTCCAGGGCCACCCCCTTGGCCCATCGATAGCTGGCCACGTTTTCAATCACCACATCACCCGACTCCTGCAAGCTGGCGGCGACGGCTCCCGCGGGGGTTTCCAGGCGATGCCGGCCGGGCCGGATGCGACCCAGGTAGCCCAGGGTGGAGACAACTCCGATGGCGCCGTGACCGCACATCCCCAGATAGCCTACGTTATTGAAGAAGATCACTCCGGTGGCGCAGTCCGCCTCGCAGGGCTCACAGAGAAGGGCTCCGACCAGCGTATCGGAGCCGCGCGGCTCGTTCACGACCGCCGAGCGAAAGGGATCGAAACGCTCGCGAAAGCAAAGCAGTCTTTCGGCCAGGGGGCCGGCGCCGAGATCGGGTCCTCCCGACACCACCACCCGGGTCGGTTCACCGGCGGTATGGGAGTCAATGACGCGGATTCGTTTCATGGGTCGCCCCGCGGGGAAGCCGGCGATTCAGGAGCCACAGCACCGTCAACACCGCCCCCCACTGCACCAGGCAGGTCATGACGCTGTAAGGAAGCAGGGGATTGTACCATTCATCCGGGGCGTAGACCGTAGCCGACAGGGAGAGCCACCACAACAACAACACCGACGCCCCAACCGGGACGACGTACCGCATGGAGGCATCCCACCAACGACCCGGGGACAGGTCGCCGGAATCGGCCGTCAGCTCCTCTCCCCGCAGGCGCTCGCATCCGTATCGGGTTACGGCAAAGGCGACCAGCGCCCCCGAGATCATCAAGGCCACACCCCAGACGAAGTCCTGATTCGCAAAAAAGGACAGGCTGAGCGCAGAGGGGATACCCAGCAGGTAGCTGACGACCGCCACCAGCAGGACCGCCCTCGATCGCGCCAATCCGGCATCCACCAGCACCCGGGCCTGCAACTCCAGCATGGCCATCAGGGAGCTGAATCCGGCCAGCGTCAGTCCCAGGAAAAACAGAATGGAGAGGGGAGTCCCCAGGGACATGCGGGCGAAGAGCTGGGGCATCCAGATCAGCGTCAGACCGGTGGATGCAGGGCCACTGGAGCGTAGAACCTCAAGGGTCTCCTGGCGGGACAAACTCATCTCCGTCTGCAGGACCGAAAAGACCGTCCCAAACACGATCAAGGCCGCCAGCAAGGAGACCAGGTTGTTTCCGATGCCGGTCAAGAGGGCATTCCTGACGATGGGCTGCTGCCTCTGCATATAGGCGGCATAGGTCAAAAAAAGCCCCCAACCGGCTCCGGTGTCCCAGGCATTCTGAGTGAGGGCCTCCAGCCAGATTCTCGGCTGCAGCAACTGCTCCCAGTCGGGGGTGAACAGGTAGGCCACACCCGCCCAGGAACCGGGAAGCGTCAGGGCCCGGACCAGCGAGATCAGGACGATTGCCAGCAGGGTGGGAATCATCCAGCGGTTGAGGCGTTCGATGGAGCGGATCCCCTTCCAGATTGCAAAGGCGCAAAGCACCAGGGCGAGGGCGTGGAAGAAGGAGGGCCAGGCCGAGGCCTGGAAGCGGTTCCAGGTCGAGAAGGCAGCTTCGGTGGACAGCGGCAGTGGTGCGGTGACCATCTGCGACAGGTAATAGAGACACCACCCGACCACCACCGCATAGTAGAAAGTGATGGCGGCCGAGACGAAAGCGACGAACCCTCCGGTCCAGGTCAGGTTTCGACCCCCAATGGCGGCCAGCGCCTCCACTGGGCCTCTACGACTCCGGCGACCGATGGCGTATTCGGCCACGATCAAGGGAATGCTCCACAGAAACAGAAACAGCACCCAACTGACCAGAAAGGCGCCCGCGCCGTGCTCGCCTCCGTTTTGAGCGGCGATGCGCGGGAACCTCCAGATGTTTCCGGTCCCCACGGCCACCCCCAGAACACTGAAGAGAAGGCCCCATCGGGTAGAAAATCGTTGGTGGATGCTGCGGTCAGCGTGATCGGACATGCTCAAACCCTTGGAAGGGAATTCGGATGGACAGCGAAGAGCGGAACACTGACCGGCGACGGGAAACGGTGGCCCGGCGGGGGCCGGCAGGGATCACAAGGTGACCTGTTGGGAGCTCTGCACGAAGCTCATCTTGAGGTCGTGCAGACAGCGATCCAGGAGCCGGGTTTCGTCGGGCTTCAGATTTCCCTGGGTCTTGTCTTTCAGGATCTCCAGGATATCGATGGTCTGCCGCGCCGCCGGGAGATTCTTCTCGACCTTTTGGGATACGGGATCGGGGACCAGTCCCAACTGGAGCATGGCCGTGGTGGTAAGGGACAGAACCAGCGTGGGAAAGTCCATTTTGGTTTCCCGGCTGTCTTGGCCGACAATCGGCGAGGAGGCGCTATCGCCGGCCCTCTCCTGTTCCCGGGAGGCACCCGAGGCGCCGGCGGGACCGGCCGGTTCGCGTGGTGGAGCCTCCTCGGCCGAGTCGCGCAACTGACCGTCTTCGGTGAACTTGCGACGATCGGCAACTCTGAAGCCACTGTCTTCTTCAGCCATGGACACCCCCGCTTGAGTTTTTACTTTAAATGGCCTACAGCGCCAGCTTCCAGGGAAGCCGGTAGTTCACGCCGGTCATGGCCTCTGCCTGGGGATCGTCGATCACCTGTTCCTTGTCGACGTCCCAGCGGACCTGACGGCCCAGGCGCTGGGCGATATTGCCCAGGTGACAGGCAATGACCGAGTTGTGCCCGATTTCAACATCCGCCACCGGGGTCTCGCGGGAGCGCATGCAGTCGAGAAAGTTCTGCACATGGTCGGGAGTGTAGTCCCTTCCGACCCTCTGCCGGGGCAACCCCGCGGCCTTGTAGGTGCGCCGCCTGTTGTCGAGTCTCCGGGTTTCGGGAAACACTTCCCAGCCGAAGCGATCGACCACCAGAACTCCGTTTTCTCCGTGAAAGGCAACCCCGTGCTCGCGTGCCTCCGGCCCCCTTCCCACGCCCAGGGCGTGTTCCCAGATCATGCTGAAATGGGGAAAGGCCCAGGTGACCTGCTGGGTATCGGGGGTTTCCATGGCATCGTCGGGATAGGCGAATTTCCCTCCGGCCGAGAAGGCCGAGACGGGAGCCCTGACCCCCATGCCCCAGTTGGCGATATCGACCATGTGGGCTCCCCAGTCGGTCATCAGCCCGCC
>JAPPFQ010000250.1 GCA_028875135.1 Acidobacteriota bacterium | reverse complement strand
GGTCTGCAGGGTCACGTTTTCCGGCGAAGAACGGGGCAGCCAGTGGCCGGGAAGCCGGGTGATCTCGGCCCGGAAAGCCACTACCGCCAACGCCTTCAGCCTTCCCAAGGGAGCCGGAGGAGCCCTGCCGGGCCTCGCTCTATCAACGGCCAACCTCTATGCCGCCGTGCAGCCGGGAGGCAGTTTCTTCGGGCTGCAGTTCAGCCTTCCTGTCGATCCCCGGGTGGCCTATCGCGGCAACCCCAAAAACCATGGTGAGCCTAGGGACCCTATGGTGGGACGACGAGTGGGGGGAATCGACGTCACCGGAGGGGGTCTGGGCCTCTATGACAGTCAAGGCGATCTGCTGGGCGGCCTGGGTGTCAGCGGCGACACCTCCTGCACCGATCACGTGGTCGCCTGGAAGGTCCGGGACGTCCTGGCTCTGGACCACGTTCCGGTCGGCATCAGCCCCACCGGGGACGACAACATCATCTTCGACATGAAGACCGATCCGGCCACCGGTCTGGCAGTGAGCCAGGGAGGCTTCGGTCACCCCCACGATTGCGCGGGGTCGGAAGTCCGGGACATTGCCCGAGAGCTTCCCCAGTCGCACCCGATCGGCGCCAACCCCAAGAGCCCGTAGCAACAGCCAAGTTGTTCTTCTTTACAGTCTTTCCCTTTTTCGATGCCGCGTTTTCCGCATTCCCTTGTCATCCTGCTGGCGGCCTTCTCCGTTGCCGGTCCGCCGGAGGCCGGGGGCCAATCCGATTCCGCCGGCAACGGCTCCCAAAGAACCCTCCAGGCCAGGCGGGTTGCGGAGCCACCTCAACTGGACGGCCGGGTCGACGAAGCCATGTGGCAACCGATCGAGCCGGCCACCGGGTTCATCCAAAGGAATCCCGAGGAAGGAAAGCTTTCCAGCGAGAAAACCGAGGTGCGAATCGCCTTCGACGACGAGAATCTCTACGTGGGCATCATCTGTTTCGATTCCCGGCCCGAAGAGATCGTGGTCAACCAGAACCGGCGGGACGGACTGAAGAACGATTCGGACTACCTCATCGTGATGCTGGACACCTTTCACGACAGGCAAAACGCTTTCGTATTCGGCACCAACCCCACCGGCATCGAGCACGATGCCCAGGTCTCCAAGGCCGGCCAGACGCGCGGAGGCGGGGGCGGCCCCTCCCGCGCCGGTGGCGGGGGAGGAGCCCAAAGGGGCGGTTCCAGCGCGCTGAGCTTGAACTGGGACGGCGTCTGGGAGGTGCGGTCGCAAATTACGACCCGCGGTTGGGAGAGCGAGATGGCCATCCCCTTCCGGACCCTGCGTTACAAGCCGGGTCGGGACCAATCCTGGGGACTCAACATCGAGCGCAATCTGCGGCGGCGCAACGAACTGTCCCACTGGTCCCCGGTTTCACGGGCCTTCCGCTTCATCCATGTCGACCTGGCCGGGACGCTGAACGGTCTGGAAATCCGGAACCACCGCAGTCTCAAGCTCCTGCCCTACGTGCTGGGGGGATACAGCGAAAACTACACCCATCCCGGGGACCCATCGAAATTCGAGCGAAACGTCGGACTGGACCTCAAGTACAGCCTCACTCCCAGCCTCACCCTGGACGGCACCGTCAATACCGACTTTGCCCAGGTTGAAGTCGACGAAGAGCAGGTCAACCTCACCCGCTTCGATCTCTTCTTTCCGGAAAAACGCCCCTTCTTTCTGGAAAACTCGGGATTTTTCGAATTCGGCACCCCGCAGGAGGTCGAGATTTTCTTTTCCAGGCGTATCGGCATCGACCAGCACCAGCACCTGGTTCCCATCGACGGAGGAGCACGGTTGAGCGGCAAGGCCGGCCCCTACCAGTTGGGGCTGCTCAACATGCAGACCCGCAGAGTCGACGGCGTGGTGCCTGCCAACAACTATTCGGTGGCGCGCTTCAGCCGGGAGCTCCCCAACCGCTCCTCCATCGGGGTCATCGGGGTCAACCGGAGCTCCACTTCCGCATTCGACGGTGACAACCCCCACAATCGAACCTTCGGCACCGACGCCAATCTCGGCCTGGGAAGATTCGCCAACTGGTACAACTACGCCGCCTTCACACAAACTCCGGGGCTCGATGGCGGAAACCATGCCTATTCGTCTCTCCTGGAGTACGACGATTCCACCCACGAGTTCCGGCTTGGCTACCTCGAGGTGGGTGACCATTTCAATCCCGAGGTCGGCTTTGTTCCGAGGGCGGGATACCGCAAGACCAACTACTTCTACCGATTCCACCACTATCCGACGGGCGGTCCGATACGGAGCTGGGAACCTCACGCCTCCAGAAGGGCTTGGTACTCGCTGGAAAACAGCGACCTCGAATCCGACTTCCAGCACTACCACGTGGATTCAAAGTGGCAGAACGGCGCCCGCCTGGGTGTCGCCTGGAACCGAAACTTCGAGCGCCTTGACGAACCCCTGGAGGTGGTGCCGGGGGTCACCATCCCGGTAGGAGGGTATGGCTACGACGAGATCATCGCCAACTATCGCACCGACCCCAGCACGCCGCTCTTCCTTAGCGGCACCGCCGCGGCCGGCGGCTTCTACAACGGCAGAATCCGCAGCCTCAACGTGAGGGGAGGCTACCGTCACAGCCACAGACTATCCTGGACTGCTTCCTACCTTCGCAACATGGTCCGGCTTCCGGTGGGAGACTTCAACGTCGACCTGGTGGGATTGCGCTTCAACTGGTCCTTCACCCCCAAGAGCTTCCTGCAAACCTTCAGTCAGTACAACAGCGTGTCGCAGACACTGGGGCACAATATACGCTTGGGGATCCTCTCCTCGGCCAGCACAGGTCTGTTCGTGGTCTATAACACCAATAATTCCACCACACCGCTGCTCGACGCCCACCGGCTTCCCCGACGGACGCTGACCCGTGCCCTGTTCGTCAAGTTCAACTATCTGTTCGACTACTGAGAAGCTGCGCTATTCCGATTCCGGGGCCAACTGCAGCAACTCCAGCCTCTCGCCATCCGGGCCATAGAAGTAGCACCAGCGAACCCCGTTGGCCATGGTCACCGGGGTGGAGGCAAATTCCACCCCCTTGTCCCGGAGGGATCGAAAGGCTTGCTGGATGTCGTCGACTTCAAAACAGATATGGCCGAATCCCATGTCGTTGGCCTTGGAATCGGACGGCATGGGACGGCTCGATGGATTGAGGTACTGAAAGGTCTCGATCAGAGTGTTGCCCCCCGGAACGGAGAAGAAGGTTGCGGCCACCCTGGTGTCGGCCAAACCCGCCCCGCGGCTGAATTCGCTGTCTTCGATCGAAACCTCGAGGGATATTTCAAGTCCGAGAGTTTCCGTGTAGAACCGCTTGGTCCTGGTCATGTCGGAAACCACGATATTGGTGTGGTGGAGACCTTTGATCATGGGTGCGCTCCTGAGGAAAAGTACAAGACAGTGATGATATCATGCGGCCTGTCATCGGTCAGGAAAGGAGCAGGTCATGAGGCTGAATCGAAAGCTCGGTGCAATCCTTGTATCCGCGGCGGCGCTTGCCGGCGCCTGCATCTTCACCCAGGCTCAAACTCCGATCGGGGACAAGTGGTGGCCCTCCCGCTGGGGAGCCGAGGACCAGCGCGGCGCCGCCAACCTGATGACCCCGGAGCGGGCTCTGAATGCGGCTCGTCTCATCCAAAAAGGCCAGGTCTACCAGCTCGGCCGAATCTATGAGCACGGGATGCCCCTGCCGGGCAAGCGGCACTTCAGCCTCACCATTCCGGGATCACCCTCCAGTGGGCCCAGCGGCAAAAACCGGATCGTCTC
>JAPPFQ010000710.1 GCA_028875135.1 Acidobacteriota bacterium | reverse complement strand
CGGGACTCACCCGGGGAGGGATGGGAAACGACCGGCTGCAGGTTTCGGATTCTCCCGCCAGAAGGCCCGCCTCGTAGCTGCAAGCGGCAAACCAGGTGTCGTCGGTGGTGATGGTGGTGTCGGCGGACAGGTAGAGGCCAAGCCGGAACGGGCCGGCGTTGGCCGGACCCTGATTGCGAATACCGGCGGAAATGGAAGCCCTGCTGCCTACGGTAGCCGTCGGCGGTCCCGTCAGTGAAGTCGTGACGAGGTCGGGAAAGTTGCCTGCCATCGGCTCGAAGAAGGCTGTGACGTTGTGCACCGAATCCATATCAACCACGCACCTGTTCGCGTCAGGGGAATCGCAACCCCGCCAACTGCTGAAGCGGAAGCCCGGATTGGGCGTGGCCGTCAGAGTCAGCAGCGTGCCGGATGAATAGGGCATTTCCGCAAGGATGCCGTCGATTGCAGCATCGACCTGGATGCGGGGCCTGACGAGGTCGTTTCGAGGGTCTGCAGTGGGAATCCCCGTGACCTCCAACACCGTGAGCAGGTCCGCTACCGAGGCACCGGGAGCTTTGGACTTCAGCACGGCCCAGGCGCCGGTGACGTGGGGAGCTGCAAGCGACGTCCCCCTGTATGGGTGGAATTCGTCCCCGAGAGTCGAAGTCGTGATCCACCTTCCCGGAGCCAGCAGATCCAGCAAAGGTGAGCTGTTGGAGAAATCCGAGACAGCATCCGGAGTGGTTTCGCGGCTGCCGTCGTCGGTGGATCCCACGCTCACGGCGCTGGAAATACAGGCGGGAAAATCGATCGCCGCAGGAGATCCGGCGTTTCCTGAGGCTGCGACGGTTGCGATGCCGGCCGCACGGAGGTTGTCCATGGCCTCTTTGACGGCTGGAAACTCGGAGTCGCAGTTCTCCGATTCGGTAAGCATCCTGCCCAAACTCAGATTGACGGCCGCGATGTCGAAACTGTCGCTCAGCTCCAATACCCGCTCCAATCCTTGGATCCAATGGCTGTCGTCTGATCCGTCCTCGGCGACGCTGATCACTTCCGGGTCGGTAGCCAGCGCTTCCAGCGCCGCGCTGTCCACTTCCATCGCCACATAGGGGATAAACTTGAATCTTCGCGTCGAGGAGATGTTGTGACCGCTCATCCGAAGCGTGAGCAACCGCTGAGCTTGAGCAATGGGGCCTGTTCGAGCCTCCGCCGCCCTCAAACCGGTGGCGGTCGAGACAACCGGCTGTCCCGTGGTTCTCAATCCAACGATTACTTTGACCCGGCCTTCCGACCGAATACGGCTTCTCAAGGCTCCAAGGGAACGGGCCTTGCTGGCTTCGAGCACGGGTTCTCCGCCCGTTCCCAGCTCCCGGGCGGCGTCCTCCTGCACGGCCTCGGGAATACCCATGCGGACACTGCCGCAATTGAGTTCTCGACTCGCGGTCAGCACCCCTGCCGCCTCGGGCGTAACTTTCGTGGTTAAGGGGAAGCAGTCTCCTCTAACGATAATCGTCCTGGTGTAGTCGTTGTCAGATTCATTGCTCTCCGAGACCGCTTCTCCAGCGTCGGCGACGATCCGCAGCGTATGGCTGCCCGGGGCCAATCTTCGGATGACGAAATCTTCGAGGAATCGATAGGATCGAGGTTGCAGGGGAGGTGCCACTTCAAAGGACTCCCGCAGATGGCCGTCCACGTACAGGTCGATCCGGAAGGACTCGGTGAGGCTGGAGCCGCCGTCGTTTACGATGGCAAATCCACAAAAATCCGATCGGCCGCCTTCAATCCGGGAGTGTCGACGTTGTCCTCCTGGCCATTGGAGACCACGATGGCGTCCGACCAGCCAACAGGCCGAAAGGGTCTCAGATTGGGGGAACTGTCTTGCGAAAGCGACGCGCTCGGTGATGACAAAATCAGCAGGACTGCCGTCACCCAGGTCGCTGCCCAGGCAGCTTCACTGGAAACGATCCGTTCTCTCGACAGCATGGCAGCAGATGTCATGGTTGAGAACAGGGAATCGGCCGTTGAAGGCCACCGCCGGCGCTTCGGTGGTTCCGTTGTGAAACAGCACCGCTACCTCGCAACCAGCCATGCGGGGGTCTCTGTGGGTGATGGCCAGTTCGGTCCGGGCAATACTCTCGCCCAAGGGGCCCGCGATGACGTGGGGGAGGACGGCTACCGTGGCAATTGTGTTCCTGGTTATAACGGGATCGACCGGCTTGCCCAGCGTGTCGAGAAACTCGTCAAGAATGCCTATTGGCAATGTATCCAGATCGTTTTTAGACAGACCCAACGACCTCAGTGCGCTCAAGTCTTCAATTGCATTTTTTGACAGCGCGATCAGATCATTCTCGCCCAATGACAACGATTGCAGGGAGCCCAAACCGTCAAAGACACCACCCGGAAGGCTGGTCAGGGAGTTTTTGGACAGGCCCAGCAGCCTCAGCGAATCCAGCCCGTTGAAGATACTTGAAGGCAGGCTATTCAGGTCGTTGCCCCACAATTCCAAATATTCGAGAGTGCTCAGATCGGTGAAGATATCCGCCGGTAGTGGGTCAAGGGCGTTGCCTCCCAGCATCAACACGCGCAGATCGGTCAATCCCGTGAAGACTCCTCGCGTTAATCCGCGTAGGGAATTGACTCTCAGATTCAGAGTCTCCAGGCGATTCATCCGGTTGAATATTCCCTCAGGCAAGGCGGTTAGTTCATTCTCACCTGGCATTCCGAAGTGCCGGTGATCTCCAGCAGCTTGTCCCGCACCTGTGGCGTGCGGTCGCAGACGCCTTGAGCAGACAGGTCACCCGGCCAAGTCGCCAGAAAACAGGCGATCCAGCATAGGGCGAGACAACCACTTGGAGACAGGGTTGTCCTTTCGGGTCGGATAATCGCCCTGCTCCATTCCCTCATCGTGGTGGTCATGTGGGAGAGGATGGGTCCGGAGATTCGCTGTTGATGCGAGAACCGAAACTCGTGTCAGCGGTCGGTACTGTCCGGTCAAGCCTTCGAGACTTTAGTATAACAGGTGTAATTCCATCAGGTTACGAGTGAAAATGCGTGTTTTCGACTTCAACGGGCCGCATTCCTCGTTCCGCCTGGGCGAACTGTGCATCGCCCTGCCACTGTGGCTGCCGCGGCCCCCGACGCTGCAGTCCGAGGCTGAATCGAGCACGGCGTCGAGGCTGCTACCGCGCGGGCTGCGCCGCGTTTCTGCGCAGTTCCTCGACGAGCTTGCGGGCCATTGGGTGGTCGGGGTCGAGTTGAAGCACTTGCTCCATGGCGGCCAGCGCTTCTTCAGGGCGGCCGAGGAAGTACAGCGTGACGCCGATGTTGGCGTGGGTGGTGACGCTGTCGGGCTTCAGCGCCGATTGGGCCCGATAGAGGTCGAGCGCCTCCTGGTAGCGCCGCTGTTGGAATCGCCACAGGGCGAGGTGGTCCAATGCCTCCGCGTGGTTCGGATCGCTCTCGACGGCTTGCTGGAAGCGTGCCGCCGCCTCCGGCATCCGGCCCAGTTCCTTCAGGGCGCGGCCTGCCAGAAAATGAGAAGTCGCCGCCGTGGCGGGATCCGTCTCCAGCGAGGCGGCCCGCTCCAGCGATTTCAGCGCTTCCTCGTAGCGTTGCAAGTCGAAGAGCGCGGCGCCGAGGCCGACATGGGCGGGAGCGAATTCCGGATCGCTCCGCAGTACGTTGCGGTAGGCGCAGACCGCCTCCTGGCGGCGTCCCGCCGTGCGCAGCGCCTCGGCCGCCATGTGCAGCGTCGAAGGGTCGTTCGGCCGCAACTCGCGAGCGCGGCGCAAGGACTCCTCGGCCTCGGCGGCACGGTC
>JAPPFQ010000311.1:1158-3809 GCA_028875135.1 Acidobacteriota bacterium | reverse complement strand
TCGGCGTATCCCTGGTCAGCCTGGGATGGAAGGTCTCATCCGACATCCGACAGGAGGTGAAACTAGAAATTCACTATGTCCGAGACGACGTAGCAGACCTCAGAGAACGGATGGCTCGGCTGGAAGGACTGTTTGAAGGATTTACCAGGGGAGAATTGATCAAGGAAAAGAAGTGACCCCAGCCCGGCCTCACCCCTGGGGCCGGGCGCTGACGCAACCTTGGCGAAAACAAAAACCCCCGGCCCCGGCCCGGGGGTTTTTGTTTTCGTCGCCTGCGGAACCTGTCCGAGTTTGGGGGAGACCCGCAATGCCCCGGCCAATCCACGCCCCTACCGCGCCCCGATGCGGCGCAAAGCCCGGGTGGCTTCCGATACCACCTCGGTGTCGTCGTCCTTCAGCAGCGGCCGCAGTTTCTCGGCGGTAGAACTGTCCCCGATCTGTCCCAGGACCAGGCAGAGTCTCCTGCGGACCAGGGGGTTGCTGTCACTCAGGTAGTTCACCAGTCGGGGCGCCACCCGGTCCTTCAATTCGAGCAGGTAGGCCTGGGCCTGCTGGTGGACCATCCGCTCCTTGAGGGCCGCCACCACCAGGTCCAGGTACTCCTTGCGGTCCAGGCTGTAGAGGGCAAAGCTCATGGCCAGCCGGGGGGCGGGCTTCTTCTCGGCCAGAAAGGCTCTCGAAACATCCTCCGCCACCGAAGCATCTCCCGCCCGGCCGATGCCTTCGGCGGCAAACTGGCGGTATTTGGGTCCCCCGTCGCTCAGGTGGCGCCGGAACACGGGCAGTGAGCCGGGGTCGCCGATGAGCGCCATGGCCTCCAGGCAGTTCAGCCGGACGTCGCGGCCGGGATTCTGGTCGTAGAGTGTCTGAATCTGGGGCAGCGCCTCCAGGCTCTTGAAGAGCCCCAGGGTCAGGAGGGCCTCGTTGCGCACCTTCTTGTTGGTGTTGAGAAGATAGGGCTGGACCTCCCCGGCCACCGAGCGGTCCCTGATCTTGTAGAACGACCGCAGGATGGCCACCTGCAGGTTGGGTTCGGCGCCGTTCATGCCCTCCACCATCTTGGGAATCGCCGCCTGTCCCCGCAAAACCCCCAGGGCGTTGGCCGCGTAGCAGCGCACCTCTCTATGGGAGTCGCGCAGGCGCTCGGCGATGCCGTCGATGACCGCCGGAGCCACCTTCACGTCGGGCTCGATGACGGTGTCGTCGCTGGGCACCGGGCCGCTGAAGGGGTTCAGCCGAGCGTAGAGGCGCTTGGCCTCCCGGGTCAGAAAAGAGCTGGCGTCCTTCTCGGTATAGAGGTTGACCAGGGCGACGACGGCCTCCCGGCGCACTTCGGGCACCCCATCCCCGAGAGCGTTCAACAGCATGGTGACGGCGCCGGTATCCCTGATCAGACCCAGGGCCTTGACGGCCGCGCGGCGCACCTCTGGGTCCCGGTCTCCCACCGCCCCCAGCAGCGGGGGGACCGCCTCCCGGCTGAGCGTCTCGCCCAGCTCCCTGGCCGCCTTCCTGCGGTCGCCGGACTTCTCGCTCTTCAGCTTGTCCCGCAGCTCCTCGATGGAGTCCCCACTGGCGTCGGGGACCAGCGGAGCCGCGGCGGGGCCCAGGAGGAGTAATCCACTGGCCAGACCTGCCAGCAGGATGCGGCAGACCTCTCTTCTCACCCTGCAAGAAACGCTCATTCTTTCCTCTCTTCCGACTCTGACCGACACAATCCGGGATGGGACCGCGCCCTTCCGCCACGGCGGCCTCGAGCTCATTGTCCCACATTCCCGCGGTGGGGTACAGGCCCGGCGCGGGTCCGGCTCTCCAGGAACAGGGTCAGGTAGAGCCCCAACCCCAGGCCGGCCAACCCGCCGGTGACGACCCGCGACCAGAGGGTGCTGTTCCAGACTCCCGCCAGGTCCAGGCCGGCGTCCAGGCCCGTGAGCAGCAGCGGCCCCAGCAGCAAGGCCCGGCGGCCCAGCAGCCAGTCGGAACGGCCGCGGGCCGGGGCAGCCAGCAGCACTCCCAGGAACCCGCCCAGGTAGAGGGCCAGGCAGCGGTTGCACACCGGCAGGAAGACCCCCGCCAGGCTCAGGGACCGCTGCGGGTCCTGGTGGCAGAGGTGTGAAAAGACGTGCCGGACCGACCGGGCCGCCTCGGCCTCACCCTGGAGAACCATCCAGGGGAAGAGCAGGATGGCGGCGCAGCAGACCCCGGAACCCGCCAGCAGCAGGGGCCGAGGCCAGCGAGGGCGGGAGGGGTGTTGAGCGATGGCGACGTCCTGGTTCATGGGGGGCTATCCACCAATGAGTAATCGTCTCTCCCAAGCAGTTGCGCAGATCATGGGAGAGTGCCCACCTGGGAGCGCGGGCGTCCCACCCGCATCCTTGTCACTGAGAGCCACCGATTCGAACTCAATTCGGGTCGGGCTCGTCATGGTATACTCACTTTGTGAGCCGTCAACAACAGAACATCCTGCCTTGCCTGATCTCCCTCTCAGCGGGTCCGTCACAGTGGAAGGAGAATCAGCGATGACCATCAGCGCGGAATTGATTGCGATCTGCATTCTGGGAGTTTCCCTGGTCAGCCTCGGATGGAAGGTAACCGGCGACTTGCGACAGGAAATCCACCGGATAACCGTAGACCTCCGACAGGAAATCCACCAC
>JAPPFQ010000311.1:0-1148 GCA_028875135.1 Acidobacteriota bacterium | reverse complement strand
GAAGTTTCCGTACTTGGCGATCGCGTCGGCAGCCTGGAGCACCGCATGGGCAGCCTGGAGCACCGCATGGGCAGCCTGGAGCACTGCATGGGCAAGCTGGAGCAGCGCATGGCCCGGCTGGAAGGCTGGATCGAGGGTCGATTCGTCAAGCAACCGGAGTTGAAGGCCAAGCCGGCACCCAGCCGCTGACCAAACGTAGTACCCCCTCAAGTGTGAGTGTCCACCCGCGAGCGAGCCTTATTCGAGTCGGTCTCGTCGTGGTATACTCATTTTGTGAGCCGTCAACAACAAAACATCCTGCCGTGTCTGATCTCCCTCTCAGCGGGTCCGTCAAGGTGGAAGGAGAATCAGCAATGAATATCAGCGCCGAATTGATTGCCATCGGCATTCTGGGAGTATCCCTGGTCAGCCTCGGATGGAAGGTGACCGGAGACCTGCGCCAGGAAATCCACCACGTGCGCCACGATGTAGCCAAACTCGGCGATCGCATCGGCAACCTGGAACAGCGCATGGCCCGGTTGGAAGGCTGGATCGAGGGTCGATTCACCAAGCAACCGGAGTTGAAGGCCAAGCCGGCAACTGGCCGCTGACCGGGAGCCATGCCCGCCTGACGCTCGGCACGTTCGCATCTATCTCCCCTACATGAAATCGTTTCCCAGCGACGCTACCGGCGCTGGCGATCCAGCGGCTTGCGCCCGGGGCGGCGTTTTTTTTGGGGAAGCAATGCTTTCCGGAACGGGTGCTTTTTATGCGCCGCATTCGCGGCTGGGTTAACGCAGAATCGATACGACCCCGGGTTGCCACCCGGGGCTACCCTGATCCGCAGCTACGCAGCTCTATAAGGATGGCCCGTAGGTGGCGTCTCGCCGGGTAACCCACGTCAACCGCAGCATTCGCAGCTCTCCCCAAACCCACAACGCTGCCGGGGGAAACGTGCTTATCTATTTGGAATAATGCCCCGGGCAAAAGCCCGGGGGGAGCCATCGGAAAACGTTATGTAGGGGAGTTAAGCCGCGAACGCGGCGGCAGCAAACACCGGCATACCAAACTCAAGCGCAAACCCGTTACTCATCTGCAGAAACGCCGCATGAGTCAGCTTCCTTTACAGCCGCGAACGCGGCGACAACAGGTAGCCGTGGGCGTCAGCC
>JAPPFQ010000099.1 GCA_028875135.1 Acidobacteriota bacterium | reverse complement strand
AGACGTCACTCGGGACGTGAACGGCGACGGGCGCGACGACCTGGTCGTACCGCAAGTCGATGGCTTCTGGGTGTCTATCCAGATGAGCGCGGGCATGTTCGCCGATCCAGTGAAAATCGGCACCTCCACCAACACGGCTATGATCGCAGGACCCGACGGCGAATACCGATACACTCCCTGGGATCATGGCCGTATCCACGAAACGGACTACAACCGAGACGGCCGCAGCGACTTGGTGTTCTGGAACGAGGACCACTTCGAAGCTCATCTCCAGGACCGGCGTGGACTGTTTGACCCGGTGGCCGAGACCTTTACGACCGATGTCGCATTCGACTCCGACGACCTCAACTCGCTCACCGCGCCCTACAAGGCCCGACGCCCGAGTGCCAAGCACGATCCTGGCGGAAAGATGACGGAAAGGGTGCTGCACACGCTAGCCGATCTAAACGGCGACGGCATCGCCGACCTCGGGATTCTTTCTCTGGAGGGCGGGAGCCTTTGGAAGATGCACTCCAACTACGAGGTGCACTTTGGCACGCTTACACCCGATGCCAGCACCATGTTCGCGCCCAAGGTCAGCACCGTGGCGCCGTCGGACGGAATCCCGCTCCGGATCCTTTCCGGCCGCCGCGACCGACCCGGGATTCAGCAGCAAACCCTCGGCCACGACGGCCAGAATGTCACGATGTTTACAACCATGAGTGTGGGGGGCTTCAGCATTGTCAGCAGGGTTTTGGGCGCGTTGGTCAGCCGTTCCGTGTCGCTGGATATCGAGTTTTTCCGTATGGAAGGTGGTATTTACCCGGACAAACCCAGCGCCGCCCGCAAAACCAGGATCTACGCTCTCGGCAGGTCCGGGGAAAGGTTCCTTCCAGCGGTGTTGATTGGGGATGTGAACGGCGACAGATACTCGGACTTGCTGGTAGGGAGGGGCCGCAATGAACTGCGAGTCTTTCTTGGCGTGCCCGGGCCCGAACTGTTCACCCGGCGGCATCAAAAAGTAGCGGTCGCGATGCCCAGCGACGAATACACTTGGCTGGTGGATCTCAACAAGGACGGCAAGCAAGACATCCTCATGCATCACCCATCCACGACCGAGCCGCATCGGGTGACGATGTTGATCGCCCGATGAGCAAAATCGGTGGTTTATTGGTACAAAGCCCGGGTTGCCAGTTGGTTCTCATCATTCGGGCGAGTCAATTTAGTGTCTGCAATGGGTACTGGAGAAGAGGATCGTGCATTTGCCTTTAGACGATAAACTCAACGCCTTCTGCCCGGACAGCCGGGCCTACCTGCAGGGAGCGGACCAGGGCCCCCTGGCCGGGCTGACTTTCGCCGCCAAGGACATTTTCGACGTCAAGGGTCATGTCACCGGCGGCGGCAATCCCGACTGGAAGGCCACTCAGCCGGCCGCCGAAGCCACCGCCTGGGCCGTGGAAGTACTGGTCGGCGCCGGCGCCACCATGGTGGGGAAGACCCACACCGATGAATTGACCCGGGGCATCCTGGGCGTCAACGCCCACTATGGCACTCCTCTAAATCCCAAAGCCCCGGGGCGCGTTCCCGGGGGCTCCTCCAGCGGCTCGGCGGCCGCGGTGGCGGGCGGCCTGGTCGATTTCGCCCTGGGTTCCGACACCGGCGGCTCGGTTCGGATACCGGCCAGCTTCTGCGGCCTCTACGGGCTGCGCCCCACCCATGGGCGCATTTCCCTGGACGGAATGCTGTTGCAGGCGCCCAGCTGCGACACCGTGGGTTGGTTTGCCCGAGACCCCGATCTGTTTGCCCGGGTGGGGTCGGTGCTGCTGCAGACCCGGATCGGTCCGGCTAGGCCGCGCCGCCTGGTGGTGGCGGAGGATGCCTTTGAAGTGGCCGACCCGTCGGTCAGGGAGTCCCTCGAGCCCGTGGTGGAGCGCCTGGGTTCCTTGATCGACCTCTCCAGCCGGGAGCGGCTGGCACCCACCAGCCTCTCGGACTGGGCCGCCGGGCAGCGGGTGCGGGCCAGCAGCGAGTCCTGGGAAGTGGTCAGGGAATGGATCGACCGCGTGAACCCCAGGATGAGCTTTCACGTGGCCGAGAGTTGCCTGGCCGGCAGAAGCCTGACACCCGAGGAGGTGGCGCCCGCCCTGGCGGATCGGCAAGAGATAATGGCCCGCATGAGGGCCCTGCTGGCTGGAGAAACGGTGGTGTGTCTGCCCACCGCGCCCACGCCGGCCCCGCCTCGAACGCAAACCATGTCCGAGCGGCGTCCCCTGACCTCGCGCATTGTCCAGTTGACCTGCACCGCGGGCGCCATCGGGGCGCCTCAAATCAACCTGCCCTGGGCCGAGGCGGAAGGGCTGCCGGTAGGAATCTCCCTGATCGCCGCTCCAGGATCGGACGAGATGCTGATCGCCTTCGCCCGCCAAGCCGCCGAAATCCTGCAGATCGAATAGAACGGTCCCGCGAACACATCTCCGGCAGGCTTCAATCACCCGGGAGCGCGGGCGTCCCGCCCGCACAAGACCGGCACAGCTTCGCCGATCTCTCCCCACTTCAACCCACCGTTGACGCCACCGCTCCCGGTTGATTGGGTCAAGGATGTTCCCGGTCTGCTCCCGGATCACTACCCCGTTGAGGAAGAGGCCCAGAAGCCAAGCCGAAAGTCGAAGTCTGAGGGGGCATCGGGCCGCCAAGCTGCGAAGCGCGGCCATGAAAGGGCGCTTCAGCGCCTTGCCACATATCGTGTGCGGCACAATAAGGTTGCAATTGGCCGCTCAGTAAACTTACAATCAGACGCTCTATAAACTTACAATCAGCCGAAGTAAAAAGTTACAATTGGCCGATGAGCATCTCTCACTTCTACCCTCGGTATGTCGAGCGCCGACTGGCGGAGGCGTTGGAAGACTCCCCAGTCGTGCTGATTCACGGCCCACGCCAGTGCGGCAAGACAACTCTGGCCCAGTTCGCCTGTGCGCCGAACTACCTGAGTTGGGATGATGACGACTTGGTGTGGGGTGAAGATCGCATGGGCTGGGGAGTGTCCCAACAACGAAGGGACTACAAGTACATCACCTTCGATGATGCTGTTGTACGAGACGGAGCGCAGGCCGACCCCATGGGTTTTGTCGCTGACCTGCCGCAGCGGGTAATACTGGACGAGATACAACGTGTCCCGAACCTGTTCTCAGCGATCAAGCTGGAAGTCGATCGCCGGCGCAGGCCGGGGCGCTTCATCCTGATCGGCTCGACCAATGTGCTTCTCATCCCGGCGCTGTCGGACTCCCTGGCCGGGCGACTCCAAGTTGTTCCGCTCCATCCGTTGGCGCAAAGTGAACTGGCAGTTCAGCCTGGGACTCCCTTGGATTTCCGCACGCGTCCCGGGTTCCTGGATGCCTTGTTCGGGGATGGATTCGAGGTCCGGCGGACCGAGCGGTTGGGAAGACAGCTCATCGAACGGATAGTTGCGGGCGGATTCCCGGCAGCTCTGACGCGTCCGACTGCCCGGCGTCAGGCCAACTGGTACCGCAACTACGTTGCAGCTCAGCTCCAGAGGGATGTGCGGGACATGGCGCGAATCCGAACGCTCGACGCGTTGCCCCGGCTCTTGGGCGCAGCCGCTTCCCAAACCGCCAGGCTGTTCAACCTCACCGACCTTGCCTCCCATTTCCAGCTCAGCCGTCCTACGGTCGGCGACTATGTCGTGCTTCTCGAGAGACTGTTCCTGCTGAAGCGGCTTCCACCCTGGCACAGCAATCGCCTGAGCCGAATGGTGAAGACACCGAAACTGCATGTGGGCGACTCCGGACTTGCCTCGGCGCTGCTCGGCGCCGCCCCCGCCTCG
>JAPPFQ010000552.1 GCA_028875135.1 Acidobacteriota bacterium | reverse complement strand
AGCCAGGCCTGCGTCGCCGTGGGCAACCGGGAGCTGTTGAGGAGCGCCGTCGAGAACGTGGTCCGAAACGCCGTCTACTACACCGCCGACAAGACCGCGGTCGAGGTTGAACTGAAACTGGCTGGAGAGAGCCGGAACAGGGCTGTGATCTCGGTTCGCGACAGGGGAGATGGAGTGCGGGAGTCGGAACTCGAGGAGATCTTTCGACCCTTCTACCGGGTGGCCGCGGCCAGGGAAAGACAGAGCGGCGGCGCTGGACTGGGACTGACCATCACCCGGCAGGCCGTGCAGTTGCACAACGGCTCGGTGGCCGCTTCCAACGCCTCCGGAGGAGGGCTGAGAATTGAAATTCGACTGCCCGCCCGTCCGGGAAGCACGGATTCCGCCGATCCGCTGTAGCCGAGGAAGATGTTTCGCCGAGCAGGCTCGCCGTCAGCGGCGCCTCCTTGACAGACCCGTCGCTGAAAGGATATCTGTGAGGGCTTCGGCACGGCTTCCATGGGCTCACGCCCACGGCTGCCTGCCGCCGGTGCCTTGGCCTCTTGCTGGAACCCCCGGGCTTACACCCGGGGAAATGTCATTGAATGACCCTGCCCGCCATCAATTCGATGCTGGCTAATTCCTTCCACCTGTTTCAAGGCTGACTTCGATCCAATGGGCGACATTCTCCTGACCCGGCGGGAAGAGGACATCGCAACGGTAGTTCTCAACCGTCCGGAAAAGCTCAACGCACTCAGCCGGGAGTTGTGGCTGCGGGTGGGAAAGGCGATGCAGGAGCTTTCCTCGGATGAGTCCCTGCGCTGCATCGTCCTGCGCGGGGCCGGCCAAAAGTCTTTCTCACCGGGGGCCGATATCTCCGAATTCTCCCAACACCGCTCCAATCGCCGGCAGGCGCGGGCTTACGGAGCCTTGATCCAGGAAGCCATGCAATCCATCCGGGACTGCCAACATCCGGTCATCGCCATGATCCAGGGGGTATGCGTCGGCGGGGGTCTGGAGCTGGCTTCCATGTGCGACCTCAGGATCTGCGGGGAATCCAGCCGATTCGGGGTGCCTGTCAACCGGATCGCCATCACCATGGCCTACCCTGAAATCCGGGCCCTGATCGACCTGGTGGGCCGGGCGACGGCATTGGAGATTCTTCTGGAGGGGCGGGTCTTCGGAGCCCTGGAGGCCAAGGTCAAGGGCCTGGTCACCCGCGTCGTTGCCGACGGCGAGGTCGAAAAGGAAACCTACGCTGCCGCCCGCCGCATCGCGGACGGGGCCCCCCTGGCCAACCGCCTGCACAAGAGATTCGCCTACCGTCTCCTGGATCCCCAGCCGCTGACCGAGGCTGAAGTGGACCAGGGTTTCGAAATTGTCGGCACCGAGGACCACCGGGAGGGATACCGGGCCTTCCTCACCAAGACCAAGCCGCGATTCAGGGCCCGTTGACCATGAACCCGCAGCCAACCTCCGATCGCACCGGTCCCCTGCTTGGCATGAAAGTCCTGGAAGCCAGCCACGTCATGGCCGGTCCCACCTGTGGATTGATGCTGGCCGACCTGGGAGCGGACGTGATCAAGGTGGAGCGCCTCCCCGGCGGCGACGACACCCGGCGCGCCGTTCCACCCGAAATCCAGGGGGAGTCGGCCGCTTTCATGATGATGAACCGCAACAAGCGCGGCATCGGCCTCAATCTGAAGACCGAGAAAGGGCGGGAGGTTTTCCGGCGCCTGGCCGGAAACAGCGACGTCGTCATCGAAAACTTTCGCAAGGGCATGATGGAGGCGCTGGGTCCTGTCTCTTATACACATTCT
>JAPPFQ010000129.1 GCA_028875135.1 Acidobacteriota bacterium | reverse complement strand
GTGGACTACAAGGGTCTGGACATTCGTTCTTCGCGAGGAAGCTCCCGCAAGCTGCTGGCCGAATGGATCGCCAGCCCCGACAACCCCCTGACGGCCCGGGTGATGGCGAACCGGATCTGGCAATACCACTTCGGCCGCGGCCTGGTGTCCACGCCCAGCGACCTGGGCAAGAACGGCGGGGGCACCGTCCACCGGGAGCTGCTCGACTGGCTGGCCTGGCAGTTCATCCAGAGCGGCTGGAGCATCAAGGAGATGCACCGGATCATTCTGCAGTCCAACGTCTACCGGCAGTCCCTGCGGACCCCCCACCTGGAAGCCTACAGGAAACTGGACAGCGACAACCGCTACCTGTGGCGGCGAAACCCCATCCGATTGGAAGCCGAGGTCACACGGGACAGTGTGCTGGCAGCCAGCGGACAACTCAATCCTTCCATGGGGGGGCCGCCCTTCTTCCCCGATATCGACGACACGGTACAGCAGCGCGCCGGGGTGTGGTGGGAGCCGTCGCCGCGCCCGGAACGCAGCCGCCGCAGCCTCTATGTGCTGCAGTGCCGATCCCTGCAGCTCCCCATGGTGGCGGTGTTTGACGGTCCCAACATCAACGAGAGCTGCCCCGTCAGGGACGTCACCACCGTGACCCCCCAGGTCTTCACCCTGCTCAACAGCAGATTCTCCCACCAGCAGGCCCGCTTCATGGCGGACCGCATCCGGCGGGAGGCAGGCGACGACCCCGAGCGCCAGGTGGAGCACGCCTTCCAATTGGCCTTTCAGAGGCCTCCTTCGGCTCTGGAACGCAACGAGTGCCTGGCCTTTCTGAGAGAGCACCAGGTGGAGCCGGACCTCCCCCCCAAGGTGACGCTGCGGGCCATCCGCTTCGGAAACGACCTGGGTGAGTCCCTGGACAGGCAGAAGGAGCCCAGCGGCGACCTGCTGGCGCGCCTCTGCCTGGTCCTCATCAATATGAACGAGTTCATCTTCCTGGAATGAGTTCTGCCTGAACAAGGCGTCCGGTTTACGACGGAAAGCAAGAGGAGCAATCATGGCCAAGAGTGAGTTCGACGTTTGTTCGCGGGTGGAACGACCCGACCCGCGCCTGGGAGAGATGGGGCGCAGGGACTTCCTGTACGGATTCGGCAGAGGCGTGGGGAGCCTGGCGCTCACGTCGCTGCTGTTCCGGGACGGCTGGCTTCAGGCGGACACAAAAACCCAGGACCCGCTGGCGCCCAAGCAGCCCCACTTCGCCGCCAAGGCCAAGTCCTGCATCTTTCTCTTTATGGAAGGGGCTCCCGGCCAGATGGACACCTTCGACCCCAAGCCGGCGCTGGCCAAGTATCACGGGACCCCGGTCACCCGCGTCTACGGCAGCCTGGAGAAGAGAATCTACGTAGGCAGCCCCTTCAAGTTCGCGCGACACGGGCAGTGCGGCATGGAAGTTTCGGAAATCTTTCCCCACCTGGCCACCTGCGTGGACGACATCGCCGTGGTCCGCTCGCTCCACACCGACTCGGAGGCCCATCCCGGGGCCTGCTTCATGATGAACACGGGCGTCCCCATTCCCGGCAGTCCCTCGGTCGGTTCCTGGGTCATCCACGGGCTCGGCAGCGAAAGCCAGAACCTGCCCGCCTTCGTGGTCCTGCCCGACCATCGGGGACGAATCTCCGGCGGGGCGGTCAACTACTCCAACGGATATCTGCCGGCCGCCACCCACGGCACCCTGTTGAACTCGGTGGGAGCGCCCATCTTCGATCTCCAGCCGCCGCCGGGAGTCACCCGGGAGCAACAGCAGGCCGACATCGCGCTGCTCAACCGGCTGAACCGGCCCTACCTGGAGTCCGACCCCGGCAACGAGAACCTGCTGGCCCGCATGAAGAACTACGAGCTGGCCTTCCGCATGCAGTTCGCCGTGCCCGAGGCGGTGGACATCGACAGCGAACCCGACAAGATCAAGGAAATGTACGGCCTCAATGACAAGATCAAGGAGCCCATGGCCCGCAGGTGCCTGATGGCCCGCCGCCTGGTCGAGCGGGGAGTGCGTTACGTCCAGGTCTACTGCGGCGGCTGGGACTCCCACGAGAACATCGCCGAGGAGCACCGCAAGCGGGGCTACGAGACCGATCAGCCGGTCACGGCGCTGCTGAAGGACCTGAAACAGCGGGGGATGCTGGATGAGACCCTGGTGGTGTGGGCCGGGGAATTCGGACGCACCGCCGACAACTCCATGGATTTCTTCCGCTCCCATCCCGGCCGCGACCACAACAAGGAGGCCATGG
This sequence comes from Acidobacteriota bacterium, assembly GCA_028875135.1. GTDB lineage: Bacteria > Acidobacteriota > Terriglobia > Versatilivoradales > Versatilivoraceae > Versatilivorator. The sequence continues at coordinate 1,582 of JAPPFQ010000129.1, read as the reverse complement.
TGGCCTGGATGGCCGGTGGCGGCATCAAGGGCGGGACGGTGGTGGGTAACACCGACGAGTTGGGCATCAAGGCGGCCGCGAACGTCTATCACCTGCACGACCTCCATGGCACCATGCTGCACAGCCTGGGTCTGGATGACATGCGGCTCACCTACTACCACGCGGGACGCTTCAAGCGCCTGACCGACCTGGGCGGCCGCCTGATCAAGGAGATCGTGGCATAGCGAGACCCGATTGACGCGGCCCGCACGTGCTTTATAATGAAATGGAGTCCCGAGCGTACAAGAGATGACTGTCAGCCGATGACTGACATCAAGCAAGGTGCCCCATGAGAATCCCACGCAAATGGAACCGCTTCCTGGCCGGCGGTTTGGCCGGCCTATTCGTTCTCTCCGCATCGGTGCTGCTGGCCGACCGGAAGAAGGACCGGAAGCGTGAGAAGTCGCTGCGCACGGAAACCTCGGACCGATACCTGAAGAAGTGGATGAAGCAGGATGTCGGTTACATCATCAGCGAGGAAGAGAAGGAAGCCTTCAAGCGCCTGACCACCGACGACGAACGCTATCAGTTCATCGAGCAGTTCTGGCTCCGGCGGGATCCCAATCCGGACACCGCGGACAACGAGGCCAAGCTGGAGCACTACCGCCGCATCGCCTTTGCCAATGAGCGTTTCGCCTCGGGAAGACCGGGCTGGGAGACGGACCGGGGGCGGATCTATATCACCTTCGGCCCTCCGGACGAGATCGAGAGGCATTCCGCCGGCGGCACCTACGACCGCCCACCCGAGGAGGGGGGCGGACAGACGATTACCTTTCCCTTTGAAGTGTGGCGCTACCGCTATATCGAAGGCAGGGCCCTGGGAGAGGAGGTCCGGATCGAATTCGTGGACCCCAGCTTCAGCGGGGAGTACCGCCTGGCCTTGAGGTCCAAGGACAAGGATGCCATCTACTACACCCCCCAGATCGGCTTGACCACGGCCGAGATGGCGGGCCTGGCCTACAAGGAAGATCGCGACATTATTGGAGGCACGGGGTATGGCATGGGCGGAAACCTGCGCCCCTACCAGCAATTCGACCGGCTGAGGCAGCATGCAGCGTTGACCCGGGCTCCCAAGGTGCGCTTCAAGGACCTGGAAACGGTCATCAACACCAAGCTTTCCTACAACCTGCTTCCCTTTCGCTTCACTACCGACTTCTTCAAGATCACCGAAGACATGGTGCTGACCCCCATCACCATCCGCCTCCGCCACCAGGATTTGACCTTCCAGAACCAGGACGGCGTCGAGCGCGCCCGCGTGAACATCTTCGGGCGGATCTCGACCATAACGGGACGGGTTGTGGAGGTTTTCGAGGACGTCATATCACAGGACGTGCCCGCATCCCTGATGAAGGAGGCTCTGGAGCGGGACTCGCTATATCAGAAAACCCTGAACCTGCGTTCCGGAAGATACAAACTGGAGTTGGTGCTGAAGGACATCCACAGCGGCAACATCGGGACTCAGTACTTTGGAATGGTGATCCCCCACTTCCCCGACGACAGTCTGGCCAGCAGTTCCATCATCCTGGCGGACACCATCCAACCC
>JAPPFQ010000624.1 GCA_028875135.1 Acidobacteriota bacterium | reverse complement strand
GCGTAGAGGGTAGAGATGGTCCCGGGCTGGGGCAGGTAGGACAGGTCGGAGTGAAAACCGATCTCCTCGTTGCTGAGGGCCCCGATCGGCTGGCCGTTCTTCTTGAGATTGGAGATGAGGAAAATCTCCTTGATGGGGCGATCCAGCTGCTTGCGCACGTGCTCCACGGGTTTGCCGAAATGGCGGGTAAAATCCACCTGGTTCCGCTCGCTGATGCGCTGCTTCCTGAAGTAGATCAGACAGTGCTGCCGGAGAGCCTGGCGAATGATCGCCGCCGCATCCGCCGTCAATGGCCTGGACAGGTCCACTCCCCGAATCTCGGCGCCCAGGGCTCCCCCGGTTGGAATGATCTCGAGTCCCTCCAGCCTGGCGACGACCATGATTCCGCTCCCAGCCACATCCAATGGTATCGAATCGAACGCTTCGATTATACTGGAGAGGCTATCGGTGGCAACCACAAGAGCCGGGAAAGTACTGGCTCGAATAGCGTTAGACCACTGAGTCCTTGACGCCGCCATCACCCGTTCCGGAGAAACCATGCACCACCGACTCGCGCGGACCATCGTCCTGATTCTTCTGCTGGTGTTCTTCAGGGACCAACCGCTCGCCTCACCCCACCCAAGCTCGCCCCAGGACCAGCCGGCGCCTTCTCAGCAGACCGGGGAGACCGACCGCGAGGAACAAGAGGAAGAAACCGACACGGACGTTCAAGACGACGACATCGACATCCTGCTGACCGATGAGGGAGACATCATCTACACCGAGATCGATGTAACGGGTACCGTGATCCGTGAAACCCCCATCGACTCGCCCAATTCGGTCTCCGTCATCAACCGGGAGTCCCTCTCCCAGCAGGGTTCGCCCTCGGTGGTTGAGCTATTCAAGAACATGAGTGTCAGCGGGGGAGTGCTGGGCGAGTCCAACAGTTGGTACAACGGCACCTCGACCGGCATTGCCGAGACGGTGGCCAACGTGAATCTGCGTTCCCTGGGGGCCTCTCGGACCCTGGTCCTGCTCAACGGGCGGCGCCAGACCTATCTGCCGGCCCGGCTTGCCGGCGGCCGCTTCGTGGACGTGAACGCATTCCCCGACATCGCCATTGACCGGATCGACGTGCTCAAGGAGGGGGCCGGCGCCGTCTACGGCTCGGACGCCATCGCCGGCGTGGTCAACTTCATCACCCGCAGTCAGTTCGAGGGCTTCGAGGTCTCGGCCTCCTACGACCACTTCTCGGGCTCCAGGGACGGGATGCTGGGCGGGATCTGGGGCAGGAAGTTCGGCTCTTCCGCCCACGTGGTGGTGGCCATGGAACACAAGCGGACCGGCCATTTCGGAGCCGAGGAAACCGGCTGGTCGTTGCGCCCCTACCCGGGGTGGTGGTGGGGATGGTCGGGGACCGGCAACCCCGGCGCCTTCATCGTGCCCCAGACCGGAGCCACCGGAATTTCGGCACTGGTGGAAGCCCCCCGCTTCATCGACCCGGGCTGCGACCCAATGGGGGGATTCACGGACAACGGCTCCCGCACCTGCCGCTTCCGCTACCAGCCCTGGGACAGCCTGATCTACGCCCAACAACACAGTCGTGGGTTCGCCGAGATCAACGGGACCTTCGGCGGCAACAAGAACTACCACCTGGAGATGCTCTACGCCGATGCCCGGATTCCCGACTGGGAGACCACCCCGTCGTTCCCGCCCGTGTCGATTTTCGACGGCCTGCAGGTGGTCAGCGCCGATCACCCCGGCAGACGGGCGTTTGTGAGCCAATACCCGATGCTGCCCAGTAGCGCCGGCGACCCGCTGGACCTCACCGGGGAGGAGCCCTGGTATTTCTTCGGCCGGCTGGTCGGCAACTCCGGCCCGGGGCGCAGCTCGCCCCGGCAGTCCCGCACCAGGCGGCTGGCGGGGTCGGTGGGGAGCGAAATCGGAGAAACCGGTCTCTTCTACGACCTGGGAGCCACCTACTCCGACGCCAGGGGAGAGTTGAGCCACCCGGGAGAATGGGCCCATCGCAAATTCCTGGCCTATCGCGGTTTTGGCGGTCCCAACTGCGGGGTCGACGTGGTGGTGGACCCGGCGGCCGCTTCCGGAATGGCTCTCGGTCCCGTTCCCGAGGGTGTCGCTCCCGGGCGGGGCGACTGCGCCTACTACAACCCCTTCAGCAACGCCATCGGATTCTCGGCCCAGCCGGGCGCCCGCTTCAGAGACACCCAGAACCCCGAGTTTCGGCCCGAACTGGCCAACAGTCCCGAGTTGCTGGGATGGATCAACGAGGACGTCACCTTCGTCAACCGGGCCAGCCTGCTCACGACCGACGCCACCCTGAACGGCACGCTGCATTCCAGCGTGGCAAGCTACGCGGTGGGCTATCAGTACCGGCTGGTGGACGTGGGAACGACCCCCAACGCCGCCGGCAACCTGGACATCAACCCCTGCCCGGTCCCGGGAAATACCACCTGTCCGGTGCAAACCGGCTCCTTCACCTTCACTTCCGGAGCCCATCCCTACGACGACCGGCAGGGAACGCACGTGACCTTCGTGGAACTGGCCCTCAAGCTGGGCGAGAGGGTGGATGCCCAGGTGGCCGCCCACTACGAACGCTACGAGTTCGCCGACAGCTTCGACCCCAAGACCTCCATACGAGTGCAACTGAGCAACCTGGTGGCCCTGAGAGGCACGGTGCAGACCTCCTTCCGTACTCCCTCGGTGGACGACCTCAACCAGGACCTGGTCACCACCACCGACTACGTGGCCGCCAGCGGCACCTGGAAGGCCATCAGCACTTCCGGGAATACCGCTCTGCTGCCGGAGGACGCGCTCACCTACAACGTGGGCGTGATCGTGAAGCGCGATCCCGACTTCGACTTCACGCTGGACTACTGGGGTTTCGACTTCAACAACCCCATCGGGGTCCTGCCCCACGCCGCCCTGGCTTCCGCCTACGCCGACCCGGCCACTCGAAGCGCCGTGCGGGATCGGATCTTCTGTCCCGGCAACCGCAACGACGGCAGTTGCGATCCGGTCGACATCGAGAGAATCCGGGTGCACCACATCAACTGGCCGGGCATCAAGACCTCGGGGATCGACTGGCACCTGGGCGGCCGCCGGCTCATGGGACCGGGCGTGCTGGTCGGCCACCTGGACGGGAACCACACCCTGGACTTCGAAGTGGAGGCCCTTCTCCACAACGGGGTGGAACTGCGGCCCAGGGAGCAGGCTGCCGGCTACCTGAACCGGACCAACCCGCTGGCGCCTCCCCTGCCTCGCTGGAGGACCCACGGCAGCCTGGGCTACCACTGGAGGCATTACGGTCTGATCGGAGGGGTACACTACATCTCGGGATACGAAGATCGGGACACCGTGGCCGCCTACAGCCAGATCGACAAGTTCCTGACCTTCGACCTGAATTTCCGCTGGCAGATTCCCGACTCCGGAACGACCGTGACCGTGTCCGGACTTAACCTGGCGAACCAGCGGCCTCCCCTGGTGAACACCGAGCTGGCCTTCGATTCCCTGACGCATAACCCCAGGGGGCGCAGGGTGAAGCTGACAGTCACGCAGCGGTTCTGACCGGGGCCGATTCCTCGCCCCACAAACGTCAGCGCTCTTGTCTTCCCGGGAAACGTTCCATGGAACCAGGACTGGTCCAACGGGCCCGGCAGCATCCCGACCGAACTGCGATTCTGGCCGAAGGCGCCCGTTTCTCATACCGCGATCTATTGAGGGCATCGTCCCGCGCAGCCGGGAGGTTGCTCCAGGGAGCCGCGGACCTGGAGGAAAAGAGAGTCGCCCTCCTGCTGCCCCCGGGGTTTTCCCACGTGGCCAACCAGTGGGGAATCTGGCGGGCCGGCGGCATTGCCGTGCCC
>JAPPFQ010000688.1 GCA_028875135.1 Acidobacteriota bacterium | reverse complement strand
CGTGTGGAGCGGAAGTCGACCCTGGAGGTACCACTCGGTTCGCGCGATTTCAGCTCCATTCAAACGTCCCGCACAACAGACCCTGATGCCCTTGGCGTTGACTTTGAGGGCGGAGTCCACGGCCTTCCGCATCGCCCGCCGGAATGCGATCCGCTTTTGCAGTTGAAGCGCAATGGATTCGGCTACCAGTTGCGCCTCGAGTTCCGGGCGATGAATCTCATTGATGTTGATGAAAACTTCCCGATTGGTCCTCTGCTGCAAGTCCACCTTGAGTTTGTCGATCTCCGAACCCTTGCGGCCGATGATGATCCCGGGCCGCGAGGTGTAGATGGTGATTCGAATCTTGTTGCCGGGCCGCTCGATCTCGATGTTGGAGACTCCGGCGTGCCCCAACTGCTTCTTGAGTTCCTTCTTCAGGCGCAGGTCTTCGTGCAGCAACGTTCCATAGTCCTTCTTGGCGTACCAGCGGGAACGCCAGGTTTTGTTGTATCCCAAGCGAAGACCAAAGGGATGTACTTTCTGTCCCACGCGCCCCTCCCTATCTATTCGTCCGAAACATGAATCGAGATGTGGCTCATCCGCCGCTGGTAACGCAACGCCCGCCCCATGGGAGCCGGACGCATCCGTTTCATCCGAGGTCCCTCGTTGACGTAAGCCCTGCTCACAAACAACCGGTCCACATCGGTGGCCTCGTCTTTCTGTTCCGCGTTGGCGATGGCCGACTTCAGGACCTTGGTGACCTGCGTGGCCGCCCTCTTCTTGGTAAAGCGCAGAATGTCCAACGCTTTCGAAACGTTTTGCCCCCGGATCAGGTCAACGACCAGCCGGACCTTTTGCGGCGAGCTGCGGATGAATTTTGCGGTAGCACGAGCTTCCATCGAATTTGAGCTCCAGGCAGGCCTCACAGGCCTCAGGACCGCGACGCCGTTTTCTCGCTGGACTTGGAACTGTGCCCCCTGAACATGCGGCTGGGGGAAAATTCTCCCAACTTGTGTCCCACCATGTTTTCAGTCACAAAGACCGGAATAAATTTCTTGCCGTTGTGCACCGCGAAGGTGTGGCCGACCATGTCGGGAATGATGGTGGACCTCCGCGACCAGGTCTTGATCACCCTCTTCTCGAACCGCTTGTTCATGCCATCTACCAACCTGGCCAGGCTGCGGTCCACAAACGGTCCCTTTTTTATGGATCGGCCCATCTCCTCACCTCCCGGAGGTCCCGCTACTTGCCCCTTCGCTTCACCACAAACGAATCGGTTCTCTTGTTGTTTCGGGTCCTGAACCCCCTGGTTGGCTGTCCCCAAGGCGTCACCGGATGGCGCCCGCCCGAGGTCCGTCCCTCGCCGCCTCCGTGGGGATGGTCTACCGGGTTCATGGCCACACCCCGCACCGTCGGTCGACGTCCCAACCACCGCTGTTTTCCGGCCTTGCCCAGGCTGACGTTGCTGTGGTCGGTATTGCCCACCTGCCCGACCGTCGCCAGACAGTCGAGGTGGACCTTCCTGACCTCGCTGGACGGCATCTTCACCTGGGCGTAGGAGCCTTCCTTGGCAACCAGTTGAGCCGCGCTTCCTGCCGACCGGGCCATTTGGGCGCCCCCACCCTTTCGCAACTCGATGTTGTGAATGGTGGTTCCCAGCGGGATATTCTTCAGAGGCAGCGCATTGCCGACCAGAATGTCGGCATCCGGGCCGGAAACGACCGTAGCTCCGACATCGAGACCCACGGGATGAATGATGTAACGTTTGTCCCCATCCCTGTAGTGAAGCAGCGCAATTCGGGCCGACCGGTTGGGGTCGTATTCCACCGCGGCTACCTTGGCCGGCACGCCGAATTTGTCGCGCTTGAAATCGATATGGCGATAGAGCCTCTTGTGTCCTCCCCCTCTGTGGCGCACGGTCATGCGACCCAGATTGTTACGGCCTCCGGTCCTGGACTTGCCCGTGGTCAGGCTCTTCTTTGGACGCTTTCGGCTGAGTCCCTCGGAAGTCGTCACCGAAGTAAACCGCAACGAGGGCGTAAACGGTCTGAAGGTTTTGAGGCCCATGGCTAAAAAGTGGATAGTGGTTCGTGGATAGTGGTTAGTTTCGGATACAAAACAGCGCCTGATGACATCGCTAAGCTCGCTTCGGAACTTGATCCTCTGGTTGAAATCAATTGACTCGGCCGTGAGCCCATTCGATCACTCTCCACTAGACATTGTCCGCGTATTCAATCATTTTTTCGCCCGGCTTCAGCTTGACGAAGGCCTTCTTCCAATCGGGCCGCCGCCCGACATAGCGTCCCTGACGTCGCATTTTCCCCTTGAAGCCGGCCGTATTGACCGAAGCCACCTTAACGTTGAAGAGCTTCTCTATGGCTTGCTTCACCTGATGCTTGTTGGCCCGTGCAGACACTTCAAAACATAGATAGCTGTGGTCTTCCTTCAGACCCAGGGCCTTCTCGGTGATGATCGGGCGCTTCACGATCGAGGCCGGATTCACGCTTGCAGACCCTCCTGAAGTTTCTCAATGGCCTTCCTGGAGAAAACAACGCTCCTGGAATTCAGCAAATCGTAAACGGTAACCCCTCGACTGGATACGACCTTCACTTCCGGCAAATTGCCGGAGGCTCGGGCCAGGTTTTCATTGTCCCCGTTGTCCACGATGAGAAGCTTTCTCCGTGTCTCCAGCTTCCGCAGCACCTGGTCCAACTCCCTGGTCTTGTGATTGGGCAAGGTAAAATCGGCGACCACCCTGATGCAGTTCGAGGTAAGCCTGTCGCTCAGGGCCGAACGCATCGCACCCTGCAACATTTTCCTGGGAAGGCGAAAGGCGTAGGACCTGGGCTTCGGCCCATGGGCCACTCCACCCTTTCTCCAGAGTGGATTGCGGGAGCTTCCAACCCGGGCTCTTCCGGTACCCTTCTGCCGCCAGGGTTTTCTACCCCCGCCACGCACCTCGGCACGGGTCTTGGTGGAGTGAGTTCCCTGTCGAAGGCTGTCACGATAGTGTTTCACCGCCAGATAGAGCAGGCTCTTGTTGACTTTGGCCGCAAAAACCGTGTCGTGGAGATCAAGCTGATCAACCACCTCATTCTCCAGATTCACAACATCAAGCGTTGCCACGACCCGCTCCATTGGCCCGCCGCCAGGCCGCCCCCCAGCTCTATTGCCGGTTCCTGCGAACAATCAGATAGTCCCCGTTGGCGCCGGGAACGGCTCCCTTGACGATCAACAGATTCTTTTCCGCGTCCACGCGCACAACTTTCAATCCCTTTACCGTGACCTGGCGCTGCCCCATGTGACCGGCGCCCTTCATGCCCTTGACGACACGCGAGGGGAATGCCGAAGCACCGATCGATCCCGGAGCACGATGAAACATGGATCCGTGGCTGGCCACGCCGCCCCTGAAATTGTGCCGCTTCATCACCCCGGCGAAACCCTTGCCCTTGCTGATGCCGGTCACGTCCACTTCGTCGCTATCGCTGAACTGGTCCACCAGCACCTTGGATCCCACGGCCGTATCTTCGTCGCCATCGGACAAGCGCAATTCCTTCAGGAACCGAACCGGATTCACCTTGGCCTTCTTGAAATGGCCCTGCATGGGTCGGCCGACACGCTTGGGCGAAATGAACTCGAATCCCAGTTGCACGGCGTCATAGCCTTCCCGATCGGCCGTCTTTTTCTGCACGACCACGCAAGGACCGGCCTGGATCACGGTGGCCGGGACCACACGCCCCCCCTCTTCAAACAACTGGGTCATCCCGATCTTCACACCCAGAATGCCATTCACCATCGTTCAAGCTCCCGGTCACCGGTTGCAGGCACCGGATTTTGTGCCGGACTCGGCCCGCACGGGCGAACAAAACCCACCACTCTCACTTGTGC
>JAPPFQ010000425.1 GCA_028875135.1 Acidobacteriota bacterium | reverse complement strand
GGCTGCTAGGGGGTGGTCGCCCGAGAGGAATGTCTTCGTCGTGAACCTACCGCCGGCAAAGCTGTCGCACGAAGGGCGGGTGAGCAAGGAAATACGGCGATTATGCGGCAAGGTTACTGAAGAGCTTAGGGCCGCACTTGACTATGGGATCATGACAGTGGCCCAGAAAACGAACCCTGATCTGACCGCCAAAGAAAGAAGAGCCGTGTTCTTCATAGTTGCGCGCACTGAGGAGAAATTTGAAAGCGTAGCGACGGGAGCACTGAAGTATATACCTGACGAGGTTAAGGGCTTGATCGAGCGGCTGCAACCATATCACGGCAACCAAGTATTGGAGTTCGTAGCCGATACAAGTAATTACTCAAAACACCGCAGCCTGCCCAAGGTACAGCACGCGACTAAAGTGACGATTATTCTGCGTGACAGTATGGACCAGCAGACAACGTGGGACGAAGGCGACTGGTGGGTGTTTCCAGCCGGGAAAGGACGCGCGTTCTGGGCGCGAGCGGAGCAGAGTAGGTTGATCATCGGCAAGAGGTACGATGCACTAACGGTGCTTCCGATCTGTATTGAGCACGTGGAAATGATTGTGAATACGCTTGAGTACTACTTACAGAATGGCCATCTGCCGGGAGACAACTGAAGCCGGAGAGGGTTATCCAGGTCGGAGCGAAACCGCAAAACATCGAGGTCCACTAAGAAACCATCGCGGGCGTCTTGAACACTGAGGAAGTAGGGCCGCGTGAACCGGCTCAGAAAGGGCGAACAGTGAGTGCTTAGGAGCTCTGCCGAAGGGGGGAAGCGGAAGTGATGGGAACGCCGTCGAACGTCACGGCGATCTCGGAACGAGCATGATTGATCGACGATTTTCGTCTCTGGGGGTCAAGCAGATGCCGCCGTATGGGTAAAACGGCTACAACGCAGCGATGTTCAGCCAGCCGTTTCATGATTTCGGCGCCCACAGTGATTTTCTCTCAGAGGGCGGAGTCCTCGCCGTTGTGGTTAAGGGATTTTCCGAAACCCCACATCAGACACGGGACCACACGGACTTGCCGCCCCAAATGCAACAAGGCGAAGGGAGGCTGCGCCTCGCGGGTCCACCCTTCGCCCGCCTCGCCGGCGCGCCGCACGAGAGGGAAGAAAGTGGAGGAAGCGACCCCGGGTTTTTCGGCGCTGGTGCGCCACCGGGCAGGTGAGATGGTGCACGCCAAAATTCACCATCTCCCCTCCCCGGCGGGGGTCGCTCCCTCCGCAGAGATCCCTGGCGGGAAGGCCTTCTTGCGAGCCGGAGCCACCGGCTAGAATCGAAATCCGAGGCCCACTTCCAAAGATCGCGAGGCGGGGGTATCCGAGTAACCGAGGATGTGAGAGTAGCCTCCTCGCAAGACCAGACGGGGAGTCAGGCTCACCAGTATCCCCGCGCGAAATAGCAAGGGGATTGCCGACACCGTATCCCTGGACTCCGTAAAGGCTGCTGCACGCACCAGGAGTCCGCTGCGGTCGGAATGCTCGCGAATGGGACGGTAGCGGATCCGTTGACTCTGACGTTCCCAACCGAGCCCACCACCCAGGTAGAGCGACACCCGGTCCCTTCTCCACAACCGGACGACTGAAGGCAGCACGGCGACCAGTCTTTGCGTAGTGACATCCTCATTGCGAACATCGCGGTTCACTCTGTAGAACTCTGAATACGGGTGCTCGTCAAGAGGGCCATGGGGTCCTTCATTGACCTGCAGGCGGCTCGTGACTCCATCGGTCAGCACCGCCCAGTTCGATCCCAGAGGAAAGAGAACGCCCACTGCGGCCAGCGAGTTCCATTCCCCTCCCTTCAACACATTCGATGTGTTTCCGAAATAGTAGGCTCCGGACATTCCGTAGATTTCTACGGCAGGATCGCGCTGCTGCGCACCAAGCCCCCCTCCGCTGAACAGGTGCCAGGTAATCGCCGCAAGGAGGCTCCACAAGCCAGGGAGCCGCTTTTGAGTCAAGTTCATTCTCATTGGAGATTTTCCCCTCTACCCAAGTAAACAATCAAAACGGGGATTTATTACAATTTTTTTGCAGAGGGGGCGTTCAGGACTGCCTGGAGGCGTGTGGCGGTAACGATCGAGCGCGCGCATCAATACGGCGCTTGAGCAGAGTGATGGCGCGGTTCAGGTGGACGGCGACATTGCCGCGAGAGACGTGAAGGAGCCGGGAGATCTCCTTAGTTGGAGAATCCTTGGTAGAGACGCAGCTTGATGACTTGGCGGTCGGTTCCTGGGAGCAGATCGATCATTTCCCTGAGCAGGACAAGGAGTTCTCATTCCTGGGCAAGAGCCTCACGGTCCCGGGTAGGGGCTCTTTGGCCTTGGTGTGGATTCTCGCGGCGGCGCAGACACTCCGGCAGGGAGCCGGTCCGCTGGTGTTCACCCATGGGCACGGGAGGCCTCTCCATGACAGCCAGATGCGCCGCTTGCTGCGCGAGCAAAGGGTGACGGCCTCGCTTCATGGGTTCCGCTCCAGCTTCCGGGACTGGGCGGCCGAGCAGACCGATCATCCCCGGGAGGTGATCGAGGTGATTCTGGCCCATGTGATCCGCAACCCGGTCGAGGCGGCCTAGGCCCGCTCGGAGCACTTCGAGCGCAGGCGTGTACCGATGGACGACCGGGTGCGTTACCTTACTCCGGGGGATCGGTTGCCTCACCAAGTCCAGCAAGGCGACCTGGCCAGGCACGGGCCAGGGTGCGAGTCAGGTTCGAAGTCGAGCGGTAATCAACGCTAGATGGATCAGTACAACCCGGTTCCGAGTCTTCAGCGTTTCAACCGCCCCGATGGGAATAGTCTATGATAGCGGTAATCCTCAGCCTGCTGAGGATCATCGTTTATATGCCATACGATCGGCCGAAAGATGACTGACCTCTGGACCATTCTTTGGGCCATTCTTTGTGGTGCGGTGGTCGTTGTGGTCTACATCCTGTGGTCTACATCCTGGTTCTGTTCCCAGAGGCCATCCTGCTGGATCTGGGAGCGTGGTTTTTATTTCGCAAGAAGAAAAAATGAAAAGCGAGATCTTTCGGGACTGCTGAATGAGAGATCGCTCTACGGGCTGGCCGGCCGCAGATCTTACTCGACAACAAGGCAAAAAAAGGAGAGGCAAAAGTGAGTTATCCGTCTACCCAAGACGGACCCGCCGCCGAGAGGTGATTGAGGCGGCCTATGCCCGCTCGGACCTGTTCGAGCACCAGCGTGTCCTGATGGAGGAATGGGCATGCCATTGCCAGCAAGATTCATCACCGTCCATTTAAGTCTATAACTATCTTTATAATCATTTGTTTACAATACTACACCGTGAATCGGCTTAGCCCGCAACTTCCCTTGCAATCCATAGTCATCCCCCATATAATGAGGGAATGCATACTGTAAACAATCCCGCCCGCACTCCGCGAAAAACCAAACCCAAGGGCCGCCATCCCGACAAGGCCCTGTCGGCTCCCTTCGTGCGCTCCGCTCCGCAGGGAAGACACGCCGACGGCAACGGGTTGTACCTGTTCGTGCAGCCCAGCGGAACCCGGAGCTGGATTCAGCGGCTGGTCGTTCGAGGCCGCCGCCGAGAACTCGGACTCGGCAGCGTCCGATTGGTCTCGCTGGCTGAGGCCAGGGAGAAGGCGCTGGCCAACTGCAAGCTCGCCCGTGAAGGTGGGGACCCACTGGCCGAGAAGCGCCGGGCCGAAGGCATGCCGAGCTTCTCGGAAGCCGCCGCGCGCGTGCTGGAACAGAAGCGGGCCGGCTGGCGCAGCCGGAGTCACGCGCAGAGCTGGCTGAGTGGCCTGGAACGCTACGCCTTCCCGCGCATCGGGAAGATGCCGGTCTCGGAGGTGTCGAGCGCCG
>JAPPFQ010000332.1 GCA_028875135.1 Acidobacteriota bacterium | reverse complement strand
ATGTCCTTGTTCCAGGCCTCCGGGATCAGCATCACCACCGAGTGGGCCAGCGAGCGGCCTCCCTGGACCAGGAACTGCAGGGCGTTGTCGATGGTGGCGCTGTCGCTGGCCGTATCGGACACCAGCGGGAAAATCTTGGGAAGGTCGTCCCCGAAAAGATCGGAGGAGAGCGTCCTGGAACGGGCCCGCATCCAGTTGCGGTTGCCGCAAAGCGTGTTGATCTCTCCGTTGTGGGCCAGGTAGCGGTAAGGATGGGCCAGCTTCCAGGAGGGGAAGGTGTTGGTGCTGAAGCGGGAGTGGACCAGGCACAGGGCGCTCTTCACTGCAGGATCAGCCAGGTCCCGATAGTAGGCCGGGATCTGGGGAGCGGTCAGCAGGCCCTTGTAGACCACGGTGGCGGCCGACAGGCTGGCGATGTAGAAACTCTCCCCCTGGTCCAACCCCTGTTTCTCCACTTCCCGCTCGACCCGTTTGCACACCACGTAGAGCTTGCGTTCAAAGTCGGCTCCCCGCTTCAGGCCGGCATTCTTGCCGATGAAGACCTGGCGAATGACCGGCTCCGACTCTCGAGCCAGGCTGCCGATGGCCTGGCTGTCGACGGGCACATCCCGCCATCCCAGGAGGTCTTGCCCCTCGGCCTCGATAACCTCCTCCAGGACCTGTTCCAGGCCGGCACGGGCCTCGTCCTCCCGGGGAAGGAAGACCATGCCCACGCCGTATTCCCCCGCCGGGGGGAGCTGCAGCCCAAGCGCCAGGCAGTCTCGTTGCAGGAATTCATGGGGGATCTGGATGAGGGCTCCGGCCCCGTCTCCGGTCTCCGGATCGCAGCCGCAGGCCCCTCGATGAGCCAGGTTGGAAAGCACTTCCAACCCCTGGCGGACGATGAGGTGGCTGCGGGTCCCGTCCACGTTGACCACGAAGCCCACGCCGCAACTGTCCCGCTCAAAGCGAGGGTCGTACAGACCCTGTTTTTTCGGCAGTCCGTCCTGGTGCATGGAAATTACCTGAACCGCAGCCGAGCCCGCCGTCAAATGGCGACAGCAACGCCCTCGAAGCCGGCACCGGCGGATCCTGGAACGGCCCCGCGGTGCTGCCTTCCAGCTAAATCAGTTGGCTAAAGGTGCTTGAGATGGGGAAGCCAGCAAACTTGATTGACAGCCGGAAAGGGCATCTTGACTCATCGAACCAAGGATTGTACCAAATTCGGACCCGAGAAGTCTTGCTTGTCCTGCCTGAAACTCGGTTGGAATGCGCTGCAGCCCGGAAACAATCCCGATGAGGAAACGGCTCCCGCCGAATTCTAGAAGAAAGGCGCCGACAAAATAAATTTATATTATTTATGCCTTCGATAAAGAGCGCTGATATAACGTATAATCTTGCTTCCATGTCCAAAGGCACCCGGATCCTCATCGCCGTCTCCCTTCTGGCCGTCCTGGGCTATATCGTCTACTCCTCCATGTCGTTGGACCAGTTCAGTTGCGAGGTCTGCATGGAGTTCAGGGGGAGGACCGACTGTCGCAAGGCCGTTGGAGCCACGGAGGCCGAGGCCCTGAGAACGGCCCTCGACACCGCCTGCGCTCAGCTCTCCTCGGGAATGACCGATACCATTGCCTGTTCCCGAACCCCTCCCAAGAGCGTTGCCTGCGAAAAGCGATAGCCCGCCGCAGCTGTCCGGACCGCGGGGCCGAGAACGCTGACTGCCGCCTCCCTGACGCCCATTTTCCCTGTGCTAAGATTAGCGCCCGGAGAAACGACTTCGGTGGAGGCAGGCATGGGCAATCCGGGCGGCGCCCGCCACGATCGGCAATCCCGGAAAGGACTCCTGGGCAGGTTCAAGGCGGCCGTGTCGTCGACCCGCAGGAACCTGGTGGCCCGCATGGACCAGGTGCTGCAGGGCCGGAAGGCGATTGATCCGGAACTTCTCGAGGAAATCGAGGAAATCCTGGTGGGAGCCGACGTGGGGATCGATACCACCACGGTGGTCCTCGACAGGGTCAGGGACCGGGTAGAGCGGAACCGGATCGACGATGCCGGCCAGCTCAAAACCTGTATCCGATCGGAGCTCCTCGATATTTTGCAGGCCGGTCCCGCCCCGAGCGACAGACCATCCGCTTCCGGCCTCCAGGTCCTGTTGGTGGTCGGGGTCAACGGCGTGGGCAAGACCACCACCGCAGGCAAGCTGGCGGGCCTTTGGGTGCGGGAGGGCAGGAAGGTGCTGGTGTGCGCCGCCGACACTTTCAGGGCGGCGGCGGTGGAGCAACTGGAGGCATGGGGCAAGCGGGCCGGAGCCCAGGTCATCCGCCAGCAGGCGGGCTCCGATCCGGCCGCGGTGCTCTTTGACGCCATTCATGCCGCCAAGGCCAGGCAGGCGGATATCCTGATCGTGGATACGGCAGGGCGACTTCACACCAAGAACAACCTGATGGCCGAACTGGAGAAGATGAAGCGGATTGCCGCGCGGGAGGTCCCGGGAGCGCCCCAACAGATTCTGCTGGTGGTGGATGCCACCACCGGACAGAACGGAGTGGTGCAGGCCCGGGAATTTACCCGGTCAACCGGCGTCAGCGGGATCGTATTGACAAAGCTTGACGGGACAGCCAAGGGAGGCGTCGTCATCGGCATCTCGCGGGACCTCGGAATTCCCATCCGGTACGTGGGCGTGGGTGAGCGGATCGAAGACCTGGTCCCCTTTTCGGCCGAGCACTTCATCGCCTCACTCTTCGACGGAGGGGCGTAGGGGCCGGCCCGGGGCTGTTCGTGGACCGCTCACCGGCGCGAGCCACCGAGGGGATTTCCACGGGACCGTTCCGGTTGCAAACCCAACCCGCCCATCCGGCGCCTGCTGGCGCCGGCCAGCCCTCGACATTCCACCATGTCCGAACGTGACCACTACTACATGGGGCAGGCCATGGAGTTGGCCCTGCAAGGAAGGGGGCTGGCCAGTCCCAATCCCCTGGTGGGTGCGGTCCTGGTTCGGGACGGCCGCGTCGTCGGACGGGGCGTTCATCGATACGGCCAACGCACCCACGCCGAGGTCCGGGCCCTGGAGCAGGCCGGTGACCGGGCACGGGGAGCCACCCTCTACGTCAACCTGGAACCCTGCTGCCACCAGGGCCGCACCGGGCCCTGCTGCCGGACCATCGTGGACTCGGGCATCGCCCGGGTGGTGCTGGCCATGAGAGACCCCAATCCCCTGGTGGCGGGCAAGGGCATGGAGTGGTTGACCTCGGCCGGCCTCCAGGTGACTGCCGGCGTCCGGGAGGAGGAGGCGCGCAGGCTCAACGAAGCCTTCGCCAAGTACATTTCCAGCCGAAGACCGTTCGTGACCGCCAAGGTTGGAGCCACTCTGGACGGCAGAATCGCCGCCGGCGGCGGCCCTCCCCAATGGATCACCAGCCCGGAGTCCCGCCAACGAGTGCACCGAATGCGCCTCGAGGCGGACGCCATCCTGGTCGGCATCGGAACCGTGCTCCAGGACGACCCCTACCTGACCGACCGCAGCGGGCAGCCGCGAACCCGGCCCCTGCTGCGCGTGGTCCTCGACTCTCGACTGAGACTCCCCCTGGACAGTCACCTGGCAAGCACCCGCGACCAGGGTGATATAATCGTTTTTTGCGGCCTGCGACCGAACGATGACCGTCGGTACCAGCTCGAGCAGGCAGGGATCGAGGTCATTCCGACAGCCGGAACCGCCGGCCGGATTGCCTTTGGCCCGGTCCTGGAGGACCTGGGACGACGCCAGGTGGTCGGCCTCCTGATCGAGGGGGGAGCCGAGATCAACTTCGAAGCCCTGCGCAGCCACGTCATCGACAAGCTCGTTTGCTTTCTGGCTCCCACGATCCTGGGAGGAACGGCAGTCGCCATGTTTGGA
>JAPPFQ010000144.1 GCA_028875135.1 Acidobacteriota bacterium | reverse complement strand
GCGGGATGGGGCTTCCGCTCAGTACGGTTCGGATGCCATTGCGGGTGTGATGAACTTCCAGCTCAAGGATGCCCGCCAAGGCGGCGCCGTCGAGGTACGAACCGGCGCCTACACCGCCGGTGACGGCGAAAGCTGGAGCGCCGCCGGCAACCTGGGCCTGCCCTGGGGGCAATTCGGCTTTCTCAATCTCAGCGGTGAGTTCACCACCAGCAAACCGACCGACCGCAGTGTGCAGCGGGCCGATGCCGCGGCGCTGATCTCACGGGGAAATACCGACGTTCGCAATCCGGCGCAGATCTGGGGCTCACCCGACATCGATGACGATGTCAAGCTGTGGGCCAATTTCGGGAACGTGTTCGGTAGCACCCAGTTCTACGGTCACGCCAACTATGCCACCAAGAAAGTTACCGGCGGCTTCTTCTTCCGCAATCCCAATACCCGCGGTGGCGTGTTCAGCGCCGATGGCGGCCGGACGCTCCTCGTCGGCGACCTTCTGGACGCCAGGGACGGCGTGCTCGACGGCTCGGCCGGCTGCCCCGAGGTTCGGGTCGTCGACCACGTCCCCGATCCGGTCGCGCTCAAAAGGGTGTTCCAAGACACCAACTGCTTCTCCTTCCAGGAGCGCTTTCCCGGCGGCTTCACTCCCCAGTTCGGGGGCGAAACGCTGGACGCCTCGCTGGTGGGCGGCTTCCGCGGCCAGACCGGGAACGCCATCAACTGGGACGTCAGCCTCAGCGCCGGCAGCAACGAAGCCGACTTCTTCATCTTCCAAACGGTGAATGCTTCGCTCGGGCCCGACTCGCCCACCGACTTCGACCCCGGAAAGTACGCGCAAAGGGAATTGAACTTCAACCTCGACCTTTCCTACGCGCTAAGCCGCAATGCCAACCTGGCCGGTGGCTTCGAATGGCGCAACGAGCAGTTCGAGATCGGCATCGGCCAACTCGAATCGTACCGGATCGGCCCCCTGGCTCCCCAGGGATTCAGCGCTACGTCCAATGGCTTTCCCGGATTCAGCGCGATTGCGGCCGGCCAATGGAATCGATCCAACTACGCCGTCTACGGAGACCTGGAGTTCCAGGGAGATGACGATGTCTGGACTGCCGGCGGCGCTCTGCGGTTTGAGGATTTCGAGGGTTTCGGCGGCACTTTGAACGGCAAGGTCGCGGCTCGTCTCCGGCTGGCTGAGGCTTTCTCCCTGCGCAGCAGTCTGAGCACCGGCTTTCGGGCTCCTACGCCGGGACAGTCGAACGCGTTCAACGTATCGACCCAATTCGATCTGGCGCTCATGGACCTGGTCAACAACGGAACCATTCCGTCAACCTCGGCAGTCGCCAGGCTGAGAGGCGGGAATCCCTTGCAACCGGAGACGTCGCGAAATTTCGCCTTGGGCGGAATCCTGGAGCGGGGCCCGTTCACACTGACCGCGGACCTCTTCCGCATCGACGTGGACGATCGCCTGACCTTGACCCAGCTCTTCAGTTTGAGACCGCAGGAGGTCGAAGACCTGGTTGCCGAAGGCGTCACCAGCGCCTCCAACCTGCAAAACTTCCGCTTTTTCACCAACGACTTCTCAACCAGAACCGCGGGACTGGATGTGATCGCGACCTGGACCCCGCCGCGGCTGGGCGGGGACACCGACTTCAGCCTCCTGCTGAACCACACCGATACGAAGGTGACGGACTTCAATCCCGACACCCTCAGCCAAAGGCGGCTTCGCTCCCTGGAGGAAGATCTTCCGGAGACCCGGCACAGCTTCACCGTCAAACACAGGGCCCGGGAGGAAAAACTGCGGCTTCTCGGCAGGTTCAGCTACTACAGCAGTTGGTTCGACTTCGACAACTCACACACCTCAGCGGGAAGACACCTGCTGGATCTGGAGCTGGCCTACTCGTTCAAACCGGACATCACCCTTGCAATCGGCGGCCAGAACGTCTTCAACACCTACCCGGATGAAAACCCGATCGCGCTGAACGTCGGCGAACGGTACAGCGAGTCCTCCCCCTTCGGATTCAACGGCGCCTACTACTACGCTCGTCTCAGCTATTCCTTCGGTTCCGCATTCAAATAGTTGAAGGCCAAGCGGAGGACAGCAGGCGGCCTGGATTGACCTGGTTCCTGCCTTCGGCCTGTTGGCCATCGGCGACCCTGGGAACAGCGGGCTATCCCTCGACCGGCTCGGTGCCGGCGATGGTGGTGCGGTGCATCACCCGGCGTTCGGCGCCGTGGTCGAAGGGGATCACCACGTGGATGCACCAGCGGTTGTCCCACATCAGGATGTCATGGGGATGCCAGCGGTGCCGGTAGACGAACGTGTCCTGGGTGGCCCAGTCCATCAGCTCGTCGATGAGCTTCCCGCTTTCGACCTCGCTCAACCCCAGGATGCGCTCCATGTAGGTGGCGCTGACGTAGAGCGAGAGGCGCCCGTCCCGGAGGCGGCGGACCAGGGGATGGTCCACCGGCGGCACCTGGGCGGCCTCGGCCGGATCCATGGGCGGGAGTTGGCGCAACTGGCGGGAGTATTGGAAACTGTGACGCGCCCTCAGCCCCGCGATCCTGGATTTCAACTCTGCAGGCAACTGCCGGTAGGCGTGGCACATGTTGGCAAACAGGGTGTCGCCGCCCTTGCTGACCACTTCGATGGCATGCAGCACCGCTCCCTTGCTGGGCACTCGACGGTAACTGCTGTCGGTGTGCCAGACGCAAATCAGCGTGCTGTAGCGGCCGCCGGGACTGTCGACCGGGCGGATGCGGTTGTCGTCGCCCACGTTGGTGACTCGGAAGATCTCCGGGACCGCCCGGGAACGGTTCGCCGCCTGGGGAAAGATCTCGAGCGACCCGAAATGGCGGCTGAAGGCCACCTGCTGCTCATCGGTGATCGGCTGTCGCCGGAAGAGCAGCACCCCGTATCGGCTCCAGGCGTTCCTGATGGCTTCCACCGTGGCCCGGTCGAGCGTCCGGGCCAGATCGACCCCGCTGACCTCAGCCCCGATCAACGGATGCAACTTCCTGAAACCAATGGACATTGGCTGGCCCTGATAGTTCGGTGCTGCTGCTTGCCCAGCTCAGTCCCTCAGTTGAAAGGAGTAGAGCCGGGCGTTTCGCAGGTAGAACTTGAGGCGGATGACCTTCCCTTTGAGGCTTCCCAGGGAGGAGTGGCGCCAGGTCACAGTGTGGCGGACCGAGTCGCTGTCGAAAACGGCGCAGTCGATCTTGCCGAACCCCGGGTGCTGGGTCCCCTCGCCGTCCAGCACGGACACGGCCACCAGGCCGCCGCGGGCCTGGGCGTTGATCTCCAGCGTGTCCCCTTCGCAGGTAAACGGCTGCGTAACCAGGGTCCCCATCTCCTCGCCCGCGTCCACCGAGACGAATCCGTCCAGCCTCAGCTTGGCCAGGCAGATGGGACCGCTGCGTCCGGTGGGACCGTGCTCGATGGCGGACGGCGAATAGTAGAACCATAGCTCGTCTCCCACCCTGACCGGAGCATTGGCCACGTAGACCTCGCCGGAGTCGATGCTCCCGGGCGGTCCGTTGGGAATGAAGGGCTTGCGGTCGCCGACACGCTCCCACCGGATGCCGTCCCGGCTGGCGGCAAGCTGGATGTCGATGGTCCCGAAGAACCGGATATGGGGTTCCTCCGGAGGGGTATGGTAGGCCGCGAGCTGTCCGATATAGAGCCCCTCGTACTTGAAGACCGGCATTTGGTAGAACTGCAGGCCCGGGGGATCCTGCTCGTCGGGAACCACGATCTCCTGGGGAAGGCTCCAATGGATGAAGTCCTCGCTGACCGCACGCCCGATCCGGCGGGTTGGATCGCCCTCGTGGACGGAGGGACGGCAATGGGCCACGTATTGGCGGTGGTTCTCGTCCCAACCCAGCAG
>JAPPFQ010000387.1 GCA_028875135.1 Acidobacteriota bacterium | reverse complement strand
CTTCAGTGTAGACCAGATCCTGCCAGAGCAGCATGCCCTCGGTCTCGGCCGTGCCGGCGCAGCTCATCCAGGGGGTCACTTCGGCCATGGATCCGGAGTCGATCACCCGTGCTCCAAAAGCCTGCTGAATCCTGTCCCGCACGCCAGGCACCGACGCCCCCGGCTCCCCCGAGAAAAACAGGACCTTGAGCCCCAGTTCAGCGGGGTCGACTCCCTGACTCCTGGCCGTCTCCGCCAGGTGGAGGGCATAGGAGGGCGTGGAATAGAAGGCCGTGGGCTTGAACTGCCGCAGCCACCCCACCGCACGCGCCGTCATCCCGGGAGCGCCGGCCCCGAAGGGAAAGGACCTGGCCCGCAACCGCTCGGAGCCGATCAGGGCTCCCCAGGATCCCAGGTAGAGACTGAAGAGGGAGGCGATGAAGATGGTGTCTCCCGGCCGCAATCCCATGCCCCACATGATCCGGGCGTGGGCGTTGCCGATGGTCGCCCAGTCGCCTATGCCGACGGCGAAGGCGGTGGGCCGCCCCGTGGTCCCGGAGGTGCCGTGGATGTGGTGGATCTCCTCCTCGGGAATGCAGAGGTAGTCGCCGAAACCGGGGAACCTGGCCTGGGACTCCCTCAAGTCCTTCTTGGTGATAACCGGGACCTTCTCCTCGAAGTCCTCCAGACTTCCGAGGTGATCGGGATGAAAACCGGCCCTGTCCCAATGTCTGCGATAGAAGGAGGAACGGTCATAGGCGTATCGCGTGACCTGTTGCAGCCGTTCCAGGATCAGCGCGTTGCGCTCTTCCGGCGGCATGGTCTCGCGCCGGGGGAACCAGTACTTGCTGGCGGGATCAGGCAGGTAATCCGGGTTGTAGTTCGGTGGGAACGACCAGTCCTCGATGGGAAACCTCCTCCGTCACCGCGGGCCTCGCTCCTGAACCAGGCGCCGCATGGACTCGACGATTGCCTGCGGCGGCGTGTCCTGGAGAAGGATCTCGCTCACACCCAACCGTTTGAGCTCCGCCACGTCTTCGTCGGGCATCACCCCGCCGCCCACCACGGCGATGTCGCTGCCGTGCTGCCCGCGAAGCAGCTCCAGCACCCGGGGAAACACCGTCATTTGTGCTCCGGAAAGGATGCTGATGCCCAGGATGTCGACGTCCTCCTGGACGGCTGCCAGAGCCACTTCCTCGGGAGTGCGGTGGAGCCCGGTGTAGATGACGTCCATGCCGGCATCGCGCAGGCAGCGGGCCACGATCTTGACTCCCCGGTCATGGCCGTCCAATCCGACCTTCGCGATCATGACTCGGATCGGTTGAGTGTTCGGTCCTTCCATCCCGTGCTTCCCTCATCCTGAGCCGGCGCCGCGCGGGCCACGCTTCCAGAGCTGCCGCCCAACTCTCCAACGTAGCGCATCCTAAACGATACTCCTGCCGGGGTCAATCGCCGTCCCGGGGTGGTCCCGCGCTCCCGGATTTGGAGCGCCCTTTACTCGTCACGAGATTCCGGGACGGCCGTGATAGGATAGGGCCATCTTCTGGTTCTCAACCCAAACACGGGCCGGCTCTCGGGTGGCTGCCATGGAGACCGCCCCATTTCTCCTGGAGGAATCGAAACATGAAACGCCGCCAACTGCTGCAAGCCGGATCCCTGGGCGCTCTGGCCGCCGGGATGGGTTCCCTTGGGCCGTCTGTCACCGGAGCCTCCCTGCTGGCGGCTCAACAGCAGCGTTCCGGGCTGCCGCCCATCAAGATCACCGACGTCAAGTGCATCCTCACGGCGCCGGCCGGACGCCGGCTGGCCGTGGTCAAGGTCTCGACCAGCGAACCCGAACTGTACGGCCTGGGCTGCGCCACCTTCACTCAGCGGATCCGCACCGTGCAGACAGCCGTGGATGTCTATCTGAAGCAGTTTCTGGTAGGCAAGAGCCCCTGGGATATCGAGGACATCTGGCAGTCCTCCTTCGTCAGCTCCTACTGGCGCAACGGACCGGTCCTGAACAACGCCCTGGGCGGGGTCGACGCGGCCCTGTGGGACATCCTGGGGAAATGGACCGGCCTGCCCGTCTACCAGTTGCTGGGAGGCAAGAGCCGCCAGGCGGTGGACACCTACAGGTCGGCCGGCGGCCGGACCTTCGAAGAGCTGGTCGATTCGTTCCAGCAGTTGCGGGAGCAGGGCTACCGGCACATTCGCTGCGAGCCGGTGGTGCCGGAAGCCTCGCCTCCCCTCGGTCCGGAAAACGCGGCCCGACCCGCCAACCAGCGCACACGCATCTGGGAGGCGGCCCCCTTCGCCCGGGCGCTTCCCCGGTTCTTCGGGAAGCTGCGCGAGCGCTTCGGCGAACAGGTGGAGCTGCTGACCGACGTCCACGAGCTGCTGCCTCCCATTCTCGCCATCCAGTTGGCCAAGGAGCTGGAACCCGTGCGGATGTTCTTCCTGGAAGATCCGCTCTCTCCGGAAGACGTCGGATACTTCAAGCACCTGCGCCAGCAGAGCAGCACCCCCATCGCCATGGGCGAGCTGTTCAACAACCCCAACGAATGGCTGGACATCATCAGCCAGCGGCTGATCGATTTCATCCGGGTCCACATATCCCAGATCGGCGGCGTCAGCATGGCCTTCAAGCTGTCCCATCTGTGCGAGTTCTTCCGGGTTCGCACGGCCTGGCACGGCCCCGGCGACACCTCGCCGGTGGGGCACGCCGCCAATATCCATCTGGGCCTGGTCGTCAACAACTTCGGCATCCAGGAGTTTCACGGCCTCACCCAGTCGGAGCGGGACGTTTTCCCCGGAAGCCCGCAGGAGAGGAACGGCTACGTCTACATCAACGAAGCGCCCGGCTTCGGGGTGGACCTGGACGAGAAGCTGGCGGCCCGCTTCCCCATCAGGGACGATCCCAGCTTCGACCTGCACTGGGGCAACCTGCGGCGCAAGGACGGAAGCATCGTAAAACCCTGAACCAACCCCAAGGAGCTTCTGCACACAACGATAGACCTGGAGGTCCCATGAAAAAACAGATTACCGGCTGGGTGGCCCTGCCCTTCCTGGCCTTTGCCGCCGCCGGCTGCCAGCCGGACGGCCCCTCGGGCGGAGCCGGCGCCGTGCCCGCCGACGACAAGCCCCCGCGGGTCGCCGCCGCCGACCTGGACAGGCTCATGCAGGAGGAAGCACTGCTGCTGGATGTCCGGGAGCCCAAGGAGCTGGAAGAGCTGGGAACTCTGGAAGGCTACGTCAATATCCCCATCGGCCAGCTCGAGCAGCGCCTGGACGAGCTGCCCCGAGACCGGCTGATCGTCACCGCCTGAAACGGCGGCGGACGAGCCGCGCGTGCCGCGGCCTTACTCAAGAAGAACGGATTCCGGACAGCCGGCTCCTGCGGGCTGAGAAGCTACAAGGGAAAGAGGATATTCCCCAAGTCGGGGAGTTGAACGGTCAAACCGGAAGGGCGATGGTTTGACCGCGGGAGAGCGGGGGGTGGATTGGGCTCCGCTGTCAGGCCAGTGCCTGCCTGCAGTACTCCAGCGACTCCCTGACTCCCTCCAGGGCGGGTTGACCCTTGATCTCGTGCTCGATGTTGGCCGGAATCGGGTACTTCCCCGCCCTCAGTTGCTGCAGGACCTCCCTGATGGGCGTGTCCCCGGTCCCGAACTTCAACACGGGAGATCGGGGGCCCAGCCCCTTCTTGCGATCCTTGAGGTGCAGGGCGACAATCCGCTGGTGGTGCCGGTCGATGTAGTCCACCGGATCGAACCCGGCAGCCACGAAGTGGCCGATGTCCAGGTTGACGCAGATGTAGGGAGAGTTTCCCTCCATGGCCGCCGCAAAATCCTGCGGACCGTCGAAAACATCTTCCTTGTCGCCGTGGGCGTGGTTGTGCATCCCGACCCTGATGCGGTG
>JAPPFQ010000221.1 GCA_028875135.1 Acidobacteriota bacterium | reverse complement strand
GTACACCGCACACCCCTGAGCACGCGGGGGCACGCGGAGCGGCGTGTCCGGGCCAATCGGACGCGGAGGAGCGGCGATGCGCCGGCAAGACCACGGGGAGGGAGCAGAGACGGTCACCCATGAGGGCCTCTGGGAGTGCGTCCAGCGGGCCGTGCGGCGGACGCAGGCCTACTTCTTCGGCGCCCAGCATGCGGACGGGTACTGGTGGGGGGAGCTGGAGTCCAATCCGACCATGGAGGCGGAGTACATCATGCTCACCCGCTTCCTGGGATCGGACGAGGGCGACCGCATCCCCCGCGTCGCCGAGGACATCCGCCGCAGGCAGTCGCCCGACGGGTCGTGGCGCATGTACCACGGCGCCCCGGGAGACCTGAGCACCTCTATCGAGTGCTATCTCGCCCTCAAGCTCGCGGGCGACCACCAGAGCGCCCCGCACATGGCCAGGGCCCGCGCCTTCATCGTGGCCGCCGGCGGCATACCCAAGGCCCGGGTGTTCACGAAGATCTGGCTCGCCCTCTTCGGCCAGTGGGACTGGAAGGGGACGCCGGCCATGCCGCCGGACCTGCTGCTGCTGCCCCGCTGGGCCCCCCTCAACATCTACCGCTTCGCCAGCTGGGCCCGGGCGACCATCGTGCCGATGACCATCATCCTCACCCTCCACCCCACCCGGCCCCCGCCCGTGGACCACTGGGTGCTGGAGCTTTATCCGGACGGGCCAGTGTCCTTCACCCTCTCCCGATGGAAGGCCAACCCCTTCTCGCTGCGCGGAGGGTTCCTCCTGCTCGACCGGCTCATTCGCCTCTCCCTGGGGCTGCCCTTCATGCCGAGCCGGGCGCGGGCCATCATGGCTGCAATGCACTGGATCATCGATCACCAGGAGGCCGACGGCTCGTGGGCCGGGATCCAGCCGCCGTGGGTCTACTCGCTCGTCGCGCTGAGCGCCCTGGGCCTTCCCCTTGACCATCCCGTCGTCGCGCGGGGGCTCGAGGGCTTTCGGCAGCACTGGAGCCTGCCGTCGGCGGACGGCCGTGCCCTCCGGGTGCAGGCCTGCCTCTCCCCGGTATGGGACACGTGCCTGGCCATGCGGGGCCTGCTGGACGCGGGGGTGCCCGCCGACCACCCCGCCCTCCAGCGGGCGGCGTCCTGGCTCGTAGACAAGGAGATCCGGGTCGCGGGGGACTGGGCCGTGTACCGGCCCCACCTCGAGCCCAGCGGTTGGCCCTTCGAGTTCGCCAACGACCATTACCCCGACATCGACGATTCCGCCGTCATCGTGGGAGTCCTCCGGGACACGCCCCTGGGCGACCCGGAACGGGAGCGCGCAAAGGCGGAGGCGATCACGCGCGCCGTTGGCTGGTTGACCGGCATGCAGTGCACGAGCGGCGGGTGGGCAGCCTTCGACTGGAACAACACCTCCCGCGAGCTGGCGAAGATCCCCTTCGCTGACTTCGGCGAGCTCCTCGACCCGCCCAGCGCAGACGTGACCGCCCACGTCCTGGAGATGTACGGGAAGCTGGGCTGCTCCCCAGACCATCCGGCGGTTCGGCGGGGCCTCGCCTTTCTCTGGGAACAGCAGGAGCACGATGGCCCATGGTTCGGCCGCTGGGGGGTGAACTACATCTATGGCACGGGCGCCGTGCTCCCGGCGCTCCGGGCCCTGGGCATCGACATGGCGCAGCCGCGGGTGCGCCGGGCCGTCGATTGGCTCCTGGCGCACCAGAACCCGGACGGGGGGTGGGGCGAGACCTGCGCCAGCTACGCCGATCCCCGGTTCCGGGGGCGGGGCGAGAGCACCCCGTCCCAAACGTCCTGGGCCCTCATAGCCCTCATGGCGGCAGGCGAAAGGGAGAGCGACGCCGTGCGGCGGGGGATCGCATTCCTCATCGAGCGTCAACGGGAGGACGGCACGTGGGATGAACCGCAGTTCACGGGATGCGGCTTCCCCGGTTACGGTCCGGGTGACAGGCCCGACCGGTACGAGTCCCCCGGCGGCCCCCACGAGCAGGGACCGGAGCTGGGCGCGGCCTTCATGATCAACTACGCCCTGTACCGCAACTATTTTCCGCTCTGGGCACTGGGACGGTACGCCCGGGGGCTTTAGCGGACGGTCGGGACCGTTGGGTGGTTCCCGGTTGTCCTCCAAGGTCGCGGGGTCGACGCGGAGGCGAGTCCGCTCACCCTTGGCGCACGTCCCCCATGACGTCCTCAAAGTCCCGCGATGTGTCCACTGGCGCGAAGAACACCAGCCGGTACCCGTCCGGGTCGAGCACCACGAAATCTCGCACGTTCCACGGTCGCGAAACGGGCCCCTCAGCGATGACCACGCCCCGGCCCGCCATCTCCGCCGTCAGGTCATCGATTGGCTTCGCATCCGCCAGGAACGACAGCGCGACGCCGGCGCCCCTGGTTTGCCCGGTTTGCGTCGGCTTGGCCTCCGGCAGCAAGAGCAGGTCCGCGTACTTCCGCCACCGCAGGTGCGCCATCACGGTCCCGCCGCTCGGCCCCGGCAGGCTGAACACGGTCGCAAATCCCACCTTCTCCGAATACCAGACCACCGACGCGTCAATGTCCGCAACGGAAAGCGTCGGGAACATCGCCATCGGGTAGATCTCCATCGGTTCCGTCATTGGCTAGCTCCTGCCATTCGCTGAGCATTTAACCTTCTCTGGATAAACCAAGAGAAGTAACCATCATACTTGCGCTGGATTACCTCTTTCATCCAGTCACGTCCCGTTATGGACTTCCGGCAGAACGGAGTTCTGCAGTTGCACTCCATCTCGTAGTCCTCGTCGTCAGTCATTGCGTAGTCGACTGTAAGCTCATTGTCCGCTGCGATATCGCGCATGGCGACGAAGGCGATCTGCCCCTGAACGCCAACGTTAGGGTCACACGAATGGTTGAGATGAATCATGCCCCCTTCGCGCTCCTCCTGAGTGATGGGGCCGATGAACATGTCTTCCATGATCTGTATCTCGGCTTCTCCAACGACAAGTTGCACTTCGTCCCGCTGGACGCGGGACAAGACATACCCACCCTTCATCACGACGACCTCACCCTTGGCGATGTGTTCACGGGCAAAGAGGCCTCGGCCGTCAATATTGCTGCGGCGTTTCTCAGTCTTTGGGGAGAAATAGGTCAAGTTCACTGTTTGGCTCCTAGCGCACGGGTGACTGAGGAGAGTAGGGGTAGCGGCAAGCCCGGTCATCGACTGGACGGTGGTGGGCCAATGCGTACCGATTTGCGACCTTTTCGCTGGGAGGTCCTGTTCTAGGAAGGGTCTTTCAGACACGGATAGCCCTTTGCGTCCCCGGCCCACTTTACCACTGGGAAGACTCCTCCGAATATACGTGGTCAGGCAGCCTGTCGCTGATCCCCGTCTCATCCAGCGCCGAGGCCTCCAACAGCGACGCAGACCTGGCGAAGTTCGAGTTCTCCGTACTCTCTCGGCCCAGCTCGGCGAGAAGGTTCTCGTGCCTCTCATTCATCCGAAAGATGAACAAGGTCCCAGTGCTAGCGCGGGAGGGTGCATCAGACGGACGAGGCCCGATTCCCCGGCCAGATCGAGGAGGGCCGTCGTGTGATTCGTGTTGGGACGGACCCTGCCTGCTATTGGCTGGAGGCCGAGGTCTGCCGGAAGCGCCGGCCTAGGCAGTCTTGCCGAGTCAGAGCATCCTCGTGGAACGGATCTGGCAGGTACCCCGAGTAGCCAGTCTACCGTTTGGTCAAAATCGATCGGCGACGATGTTCAGGGCAACACCATGCTCAAGGTACGCCTTGGCTGCCGCGAGAACGAGAGCGAAGCCGCCCGTCGAGTCTACAACCTGATCGATCACGTCATCGGCGTCACTATCGAAGCCGCTATGGACGACACTGACATACGTCCCGTCGGCCCC
>JAPPFQ010000367.1:1114-3903 GCA_028875135.1 Acidobacteriota bacterium | reverse complement strand
CCGTGGGAGAGTCGATCTCCAGGGGACCGAAGCTGCTGCTCAGACCGAGGTCGCCGAGAACATCGTCGGTTACGTGAAAACCGTTGGGCGGAATCTGGATGCCGCCCATCAGTCCGGTCTCCTCGCCGGTCTCCCTGTCCCTGGCCCGAATCCGGGCGGCTGCGCTGAGGCTGCCCAGGTTCATGATGACCAACTTGGTCCGGAAACGTCCCTGGTTGGTGGATGAGCTGAGCAGCAGTCGGGGCGAACCCCGGGCAACCCCGACCTGCAGGGACGGATCCTGGGTCTGGTTGTCGATCAGGGAAACAAAGCTGTTGAAGGGCCGATCCGAAATCACACGTAGCGAGCCGGAAGTGTTGGTGGTTGCGCCGGCCCGCATCACCCACCTGAGGACATGGTTGATTTGCAGGAACCCCCGAGGTCCGACCGTGGCCGTGCGCTCCCGGCTGCTCACCCCCTCCTGATTTCCCCAGCTTATGGATACCGTGGCCTCCTGTTCGTCCAGGTTGCGGATTCCGAGATTGGTCCGAAATTGGGAGGTGTCCGAGACCAGGGGGAAGTAATTGACGAATCCCATGGACACGATTTCGATGGCATCGCGGGGAGGGTTGGCCACCAGAAGGGTGTTGTCGTTGGGATTGACCGAAATGTGAGTGGGATTGGCGCCCACGTAAGTCGACGAGGTGGTGAGCTTGCGCAGGGTCAACGGATCGATCAAGCCGAACGTTCTGGCCTCGGGAAGCAGGGCGGCGACCAGGCCGGTCTTGGGATTGATGGCGACGGACCCCGGGGCGGTGTTCAACGGCACCAGGCCCGCCAGAGTGGAAGGGATGCCGGAGGTGTCCAGCACGGCGACGGCCCGGTTGGCGCCAAGGGCAACCGCGGCAAATTCGAGTTCGGAGCTAATCACAACTTCCAGCGGCCCGCTGCCCAGGAAAATGCTGCCCACCACGGTGGCGATGTTCCGTTCGAGGTTGTAACGGACCATCTGCAGGCTGGCGTCGCCGTGATTGGCCACCAGGGCCAGGTCGTTCTTCTGGTCATAAGCGACACTGATGGGGTTGGACCCGACGGGGATCGGCGCCGGCAGCGCCGGGGTGTTGGTGTCGAGATCCAGCAACTGCAGACTGTTCGCGTTCACCAGGGCGATGACGGCAATGTTGTTTTCGGTGTCAATGGCGACGCTCCGGGGTGCAGATCCGGCCGTTCCGACCGGAACCACGGCTTCAGTGGCCCGGCACTCATTGTCGACGCCGTCATCGTCGATGGCCAAGCACGGATGATTGAGATTGACAATGGAGACATTGTCGCTCCCGGTATTGACAACCACCGCCTTTCCGGTGACTTCATTCACCGCCACCACTTGGGGAGATGCCACCGGCATGGGTCGGCCCTCCCCATCCAGGAAGGGATCGCCGTTACCGTCCACATACAGTGGGATTCTCTTGTAGGTGGGAGCCGCCTTGCTCAGGTCGACCACGTACAGCTCCCTCGAGTTGCGACCCACCACCAGAGCCTGGTTGGTGGACGGCCTCACCAGCGAATAGACCGGAAAGGTCCCGGGAGAAAAGAGCACCTCCTGCGCCCACCCGCCCTGAGAGGCGCACACCGGCAACAACAGCAGGAAACCGAAGAAACGCTTCATGAAGGAGTGTCCTTGTATGAAAGTCAGTCGGAGCATTCAGAAAGTCCGGCCCACCGAGAATCTGATGTCGCTGCGCTTTTCGAAAATAATGGGGATCGGGGCGGCTCCGGTCGGATTCGGCACAAACTCGTTGAACCGCAACGGGTTGTACCCAAAAATCAGACGGAAGGGGGCGTTGACCACCGGCATGATGATCTGGAGCTCGACCCCCGTGCTGGCCCTCCACTTGTCGGTCCCCGGGATGACCTGCACCTCCTCCCCGGCTCTGACGGGCCGGAAGGCTCCATCCTCCAGCACCACCAGCCCCGCGGTGGAGTTGTCGGCAACGGTCAGGGCCGCCCGCCTCATGACCCAGGCTCTTCCGATATCGAAAAAGGGCGCCAGCGTGACCGGACCCATGATCGGAATCCGATACTCCAGGTTGTAGACCACCTGGGTGTCGCCGCCCACGAACTGAAAGCTGCTGTAATAGCGCTTTTGGTCCCTCAGCACATCCTGACCCGTAATGGGATCGATCTGGGGAGTGCCGTCGGGATTGAGCACGGGCACCCTTTCGGTCCTCTCGAAGGTCGTCAGAGCCAGCGGGGTGATGAGGCGAATGTCGAAACCCCGGATGCTGTCCTCGCCTCCGATGAACTGCCGGTCGAAGACGGGAGGCTGCAAGCCGCCGAAACCGCTGACGAAGGAAAACAAGCCGCGCATGCCAATGGTGTTTCTGCCCTTGTTGACCGGCTTGAACCACTTGGCTTCCACCGTGGGCCGGAAGATGTTGGCTCCTCCCCCCAGCAGCGGCCCTCCCGTGAGCTGCAGGTACAGCGAGAAGCTCTTGCCCCTGGTCGGTTGAAAGGGGTTGTTGACGGTGTTGTAGGTGAGCGACGGGGTGATGGTGCTGCGCACCAGGCCCTCGAAAGCCGTGCGGCCGGAGAAGCGATCGGCGGGCCAGAGCGCGCTGAAGAAGGCCTGGTTCTCATCGGAGGTGAACCCGGTCGAGGACTTGTCCAGTCCGTAGCTCATGCCGAAGTGGGTGAAGGGACGCACCGGGTAACTGGCGAAAGTGGTGAACCCGGTGCTGTTCTGGGAGAACAGCTCCGAACCCAGAGGGACCAGCCCGCTGAAGAAGCCCAGGGTGTCGGCTTCGTGAAAG
>JAPPFQ010000367.1:0-1104 GCA_028875135.1 Acidobacteriota bacterium | reverse complement strand
AAGCTGTAGCGACGATGAAACACCGTGAATCCGGTCGTCAAGGGCCGATCCCGGAAGTAGGGCTCGGTGAAGCTCAAGACATACTGGGAGGCCCGGGTCCCCCCCTGGGCCTGGATGCTGATGGACTCGCCGTGGCCCATGAAGTTGTTGGTGGAGTAGCCGGCGCCGATGAAACTGCCGCCGAAGCCGCTGGTGCCTCCTGAAAAAGAGACTGAATTCTTGCCCTTTTCCTTCACCTTTAGAACGACATCGACCTGGCCGGTCTTTTCGTCTCCGGGGGTGGGGTCGGGCTTGATCTCCGCATCCTCTTCGGCCTTGAGCTCGTCGAAGTACCCCAACTGGTTCAACCTCAAGACGCTCACGTCCCACAACTGGGTGTTGAATATCTCCCCTTCCCGCACCAGGACTTCCCGCCGGATCACCTTGTCCCTGGTGGTGGTGTTGCCCACGAAATCCATGCGCCTCAGGAAGAACTGCCTGCCTTCTTCAAAGTCGAAGACGACGTCGACCACCTTTTCGACCTCGTCCACTTCCTGCCTCGGGATCGGAGTCCAATTGATATAGCCCCTGGAGCCATAGATCTTCTTGAGGTTCTCGAATCCCTCCCGGATCAGTTCTCCATTGAAGACCTCGCCTTCCTTCATGCCAAGGACCCTCAACAGGATGTCGTCTTTGAACAGGGTATTGCCGGTGAACTGCAGGTCGCCCACCCGGTACTGATCGTTCTCCTCCAGGTCGACGTCGATGAAGACCCGCTTCCTCGTCTTGCGCCGGAAGGGAATCGGAAACCACGACCACCGTTTGACGTCCCGCACCTCGACCCTGGGCTCGTTGATGAGGAGCTTGATATGGCCCTTTTCGTGGTACTTGGCGCGGACTCCCAGCTCCAGCGAACCCTCCAACCTGCGCCTCTCATACTTGGATTTACCGGTCCAGAAAGAGATGAACCCGGTCTCCTTGAGGAACTTCATCGACTTGCGCAGTTCCTTGTCCGAGTAGACGGTGTTGCCGTGAAAGTCGATCTTCTCCACCTTGACCTTGGGGCCTTCCTCGATCACAAAGGTGAGAAGCTTGGAGTTGGGCGGGACATCTTCCGTCTTGTAG
>JAPPFQ010000658.1 GCA_028875135.1 Acidobacteriota bacterium | reverse complement strand
GAGTTCGAGGGCGCGGCTCAGTTTGCGGGGTACGGCATTACCGCTCCGTCGCTTCAATACGACGACTACCGGAAAACGGACGTGAAGGGGAAATTCGTCTTCGTGTTGCGCTATGGCCCAGAGGGAGACGATCCCCACGGGCAATTCGGGCGCTACCATGCCTTGAGGTTCAAGGCCAGAACGGCCAGGGAACAGGGTGCCACCGGCATTGTCTTCGTGGATGACTCGGAAGATTTTTCCAAGAGTTCGCTCTCCAAGCTCAGATTCGACCGCTCTTTCGCCGATTCGGGCATTGCCGCCCTGGCCATCAGCCGGCCCTCCGCCCGCCGGATCCTGGCCGATGCCGGATTGAACCTCGAAGAACTGGAACGGAATGCCCGGAACCGCAAGGGCAGTGCCGTGGAAATGCCGGGTGTCCGCCTGAAATTCCGCGCGGATCTGGTCAAGGAAACCCGGTCGGCCCGCAACGTGGTGGGTTTCCTGAAAGGCGCCGGCGAACTCGCGGAGGAAGTGCTGGCGATCGGGGCTCACTTCGACCATCTCGGAATGGGTGAGGTGAGCTCGCTGGCGGCCAAGCCGGGAAGCGAGGTCCACAACGGCGCCGACGACAACGCTTCGGGGACGGCCGGACTGCTGGAACTGGCGGGGGCGCTGTCCTCCCGAATGGAACAACCGGGCCGCAGCCTCCTCTTCCTGGCCTTCAGCGCCGAAGAGCAGGGGCTGCTGGGTTCTCGACATTACGTCAACCATCCGGCGGTGCCCCTGGACAAGACCATTGCCATGATAAATATGGATATGATCGGACGCATGCAGGACAAGCGATTGATCGTGGGCGGCACCGGAAGCTCGCCCGGCTGGCGGGACCTGCTGACTCAACTGAACAGGGAGGCGAACCTGGATCTGAAATTTCGTGACGGAGGGTTCGGACCCAGTGATCACTCCTCCTTTTACAGCCGGGATATTCCGGTGCTTTTTTTCTTCACCGGGGTCCATGGGGACTACCATAAGCCCAGTGATGACTATGATAAAATCGAGGCGGCCGCGACCGCCCGGGTCGTAGAATTTATCTTTCAGACAGCCCGGTCCATCTGCAGGATGGACCAGCCGCCTGCCTTTCAAAAAACTGCCGGCGCCCAACCCGAATCGGGAAGAACGGGTTTCAGAGTTTCGCTGGGAATCATTCCCGACTACGGCGAGGAGGTCGAGGGGGTTCGGCTTACCGGCGTGAGGGAGGGAAGTCCGGCCTCCAAGTGCGGACTGCAATCCGGCGATCTGATCGTGGGGTGGTCGGGGAAAAAGATCACCAACATCTACGACCTGACCTACCTCCTGCAGGAACATCGACCGGGGGACAAGGTAGAGATTTCAGTGGTGCGTGACGGCGAGAAACTGCAGTTCACGGCCACTCTGGAAGGGCGGTAGACGCACACGTGGACAGGTTTGCAACCATGAACGTGCAGGAAAGCCTCTGTCGGGCCCGGGAAGAACGGCTGAGTCCGGGAGCTTATGCCCTATTGGCCGAGCGGGCTTCCCTCGAACAATTGCAGCAGACCGCAGACCGCATCCGGCGGCAGTTGCATCCCGACAACATCGTCACTTACATCGTGGATCGCAACATCAACTACAGCAACATCTGCTCGGCCGTCTGCACCTTCTGCGCCTTTTATCGACCGCCCGGTTCCAGCGAAGGTTACGTGCTGAGCCACCAGCAGATTTTCGAAAAGGTCGAGGAGACCCTGGAGCTTGGCGGCAGCGGCATTCTCATGCAGGGCGGGCTCCATCCGGACCTGCCGCTGGAGTGGTACGAGCGGCTCCTGAGCGAGCTGAAGCGGCGGTACCGGATCCACCTCCACTGCTTCTCACCGCCTGAGATCCATGCCTTTACCCGGATCTTCGACATGGATACCCGGGAAGTGCTGCTCAGGCTGAAGGCCGCCGGACTGGACTCGATTCCGGGAGGCGGGGCCGAGATCCTGGTGGACGAGGTCAGGAAAAAGAACACCAACAAGTGCAACACCGCCGAGTGGCTGGAGGTGATGGAGGTGGCCCACGGACTGGGCCTGCCGAGCACGGCCACCATGATGTTCGGAATGGGGGAAACCCTGGAGCACCGCATCGAGCACCTGGAGCGCATCTACGAGCTGCAGCGTCGGACGGGGGGCTTTGTGGCCTTCATTCCCTGGACACTGCAGCCCGATAACACCAAGATCAGTCGCAAGGTCCCCGATCGGGAGTCGAGCGAGGAGTATCTGCGCTGGTTGGCGCTGGCTAGAATGGCTCTGCCCAACGTCCCCAATATCCAGGTGTCCTGGTTGACCCAGGGCGTTGAAGTGGGAAGGCAGGGGCTTCACCATGGGGCCAACGACATGGGCAGCATCATGATCGAGGAAAACGTGATCACCCCGGCCGGCGCTCATCACCGGGCTACGGAAGAGATCTTGCGCGAGGCCATCCTGGCCGAGGGTTTCCAGCCGGTAAAGCGAAAGGCCGACTACGTGCGCCTGGAGGAAACCGTTGAGACTCTATGACACGCTTCCTGCGCAGAGGACGGTGGACGCGGCGCTCCGGCCGCCTGCTTCCGCACCCTCCAGCGGGGATCTGCCTCGGCTGAGACGGCGGCTTCTGAGAAAGGTGGGCCAGGCGATCGCCGATTTTTCCATGATCTCGGAGGGCGACCGGGTCATGGTCTGCCTGAGCGGAGGCAAGGACAGCCACGCCCTGTTGACGCTGCTGAGAGACTTGCGCAAGCGGGCCCCGGTCTCCTTTTCGATGGTGGCGGTCAATCTGGACCAGAGGCAGCCGGGGTTTCCCGCCGAGGTGCTGCCCGAGTATCTGCAACGCCTGGGGCAGGAGTACCGCATTCTGGCCAAGGACACCTATTCCATCGTTCAGTCCCACATTCCGGAGGGCGGCACCGCCTGTTCGCTCTGTTCACGCCTGCGCCGGGGCATCCTCTACAATGCGGCCGTCGAGATGGAATGCAACAAGATCGCCCTGGGCCACCACGCCGACGACATGGTGGAGACACTGCTTCTGAACCTGTTTTACGGGGGAGTGTTGAAGTCCATGCCTCCCGTTTTGAGAAGCGACGATGGACGCAACACCGTTATCAGGCCGCTGGCCTATTGCCGCGAGGTCGATCTGGCCCGATTCGCCTCGCTCATGGGCTATCCCATCATTCCCTGTGACCTCTGCGGCTCTCAGCCCGACCTCAAGCGCCAGGAGGTCAAGGAGCTGATCGCCCGGCTGCAGGCGGAGAATGCGGGAGTCGGAGACTCCATGCTGGCGGCTCTCAAGCATGTGATTCCCTCGCACCTGATGGACGCCGATCTGTTTGATTTCGGAAAACTGGCCGGGAATCCCGGTTTGGTGGAATCCGCGTTGGAAACAGGGTAGCGGCAAGATCCCGGGGTGTCGGGACCCGGGTTCCAGCGTCTTGGAGAGACATGCGGGTTAAGGACGAGGAGTAGGGAAATGCAGCACTCAGAGGCATTTTTGCGGCTCGTTAACGACGCCAAGTCCCGGATTCGAGAGGTTACGGTGGCCTCGGTGCAGGAGAAGCTGCAAGGGGGGCAATCCCTCCATTTCATCGACATCCGCGAAGACCACGAGTGGACCCGGGGCCATGCGGAGGGCGCCGTCCACCTGGGGAAGGGAATCATCGAAAGGGACATCGAAGCGCTGGCGCCCGACCCTGACGACGAGATCGTTCTCTATTGCGGCGGCGGCTACCGGTCGGCCCTGTCCGCCGAGGCCTTGCAGCGCATGGGTTACCGAAACGTGTTCTCCATGGCGGGAGGCTACAAGGAGTGGGTGGCGTCGGGAAGCCCGGTCAGCGGAGACTAGCCTGCAATTCCCGCCGCATGGCTGCATGCGGCCGAGTCCCGATGCATGACGATGGTTTTG
>JAPPFQ010000720.1 GCA_028875135.1 Acidobacteriota bacterium | reverse complement strand
GCCGTCATCCTTCTCTCGGTGAAAGCCGGAGATGTAGTCGTAGACCAGCTTGGAAGTGGAAGTGTTGTTGCATACCACGATGAAGCAGGGCGGCACGCTAATGCCTGCTTCTTGCCATAGATCGAAGGTCTTCCGGTAGTGGCCGTAGAGGGCCTCCAGGGCGGTCTGGAGTTCCACGGGCAGGCTGAGCGGGTCCAGGGACTTGGCCTTGCCGCGCCCCTTTTTGGGCATCCGGGTGCGGATGTGTTCCCAGAGGTTGCGGAACTTGGGCGTGTCGCCCCCGGGGATATTGTCGGCCACAGGCACGCGGGGCAGCTTGACGATCCCGCATTCGATGGCGTCCATGAGCGAAAAGTCGTTCATGGTCCAGTGGAACAAGGTGCCTTCGACATAGCCCGAACCGCGTAGGAAGAAGGGCGTCGCCGAAAGGTCTATCACGCGGCTGATGCCCAGCTCTTTGCCGACGGTTTCAAGCCCTGAAATCCACAACCGGGCGGCTTCCCTGTTTTTTTCGGCTTCCGTGCGGTCATCTCCCTTGAGCGTGCCCTCCAGCTTCTCGCCCGGCTTTTCACGATAGCAGTGGTGGGCTTCATCATTGAGAACCAGGACTTTTTTGACTCCCATGAGCTCGGGCATGACCCTCTGGAGCATCTGCCCCTCGGTTTCCAGGGTCTTCAGGGATTCGCCCCGCCCCTGAAGCAGGGACCGGCCGCCCTTGGACAGTGGCAGGCGCTCACGCCGCTTGAAAGCGTGATAGTTGGTGATGACAATCTTCGCCCTTTTCAGATCGGGGAGCATGTCGCTCGGAATCAGCTCACGGCTTTGGTAGTAGCTGTCGGGATCGTTGGGCTGCAGCACGCGCAGGCGATCCTTGATGGTGATCCCCGGGGTAACCACCAGAAAGCCGCGAGTGAACCTGGGACTCTGGGGCCGGCGGACGGCGTTGATGGTCTGCCAGGCAATCAACATGGCCATGACGGTGGTCTTGCCCGCTCCGGTCGCCAACTTGAGAGCCAGCCGCGACAGGCCCGGATTGGCTTCACTATTGGTATTGGCGAGATGGTCGAGAAAGCGCTTGCCTCTCGGACCTGCCTGCGGCGCCACTTCAGTGAGCCAAATGGCGGTCTCCAGGGCTTCAACCTGGCAGAAGAAGGGACGAATGCCGGTGAATCGGTGATGCCTCCAGTGACGGAGCAGTCGGGCTGTTTCCGGGGTCACTTGCCATTGTTTAGGGTCTGGGCGGCTTCGCCACTCATCGACCTGCTGACGGACGCCGTTGATGATTTCAGTGTGCTGGTACTGCTGCTCCTCGGTTGAAAGACCCTTTCCCTCGTCGAAGACTATCTCGGTTTGTTTCTCAGTCCCCTTTTGCTTTTTTGGCTTCGGAATGGGCGTGATGAAATCGGCCGGTCGGCGGCTATCTTTGATGTTATGGGTCGGCTGGCCGGTCTTATCCAGCTCCCAGTGTCGATTGGGGTACTCATAAGGCGAGTTCAGGATGGGTTGGTCGAAGAATGGATTACCCAAGTCCGGATAGCTCCTCTTTGTTGCGTACCGCCAATTTGTCCGGCGGCATTGTACGTCCGGCCTTAATTTAGCGCGAAGGTCGCCCTGATGTCTTCCAGTTGTTCCAGGATTTCCGCAAAACCCACCGAAACTCAGTCCGTCATGCTGTGAATCAGCACGAGAGCCGCGAGGAGGCCCAGCGCGGTTGCGATACCGGCCATTTGGTGGTCGCGCCGGTAGGCCTTGGGGAAGACCTCGGTGGCGAGGGCTGCGATGATGGCGCCGCCTGCGAAAACTTGCATCAGCACCAGGTACTCTTGCGGTGCCTGGCGAAACAGCAGGTTCCCGGCTACCGCGGCCACGACCAGGAACAACGCCGTGCCGAGCCAGATCGCCAATATCCGGCTGCGCGGCCAGCCGATGGCGCGCATGCCCTTGGCGCCGCTGGCGCCTTCTGGCACGTTGGAGAGGAAGATGGCCCCGGCGAGGCCTGCGACGTCCCAGAAGCCGGCGCCGATCAGAGCCACTCCCAGTGCGAGGTTCTCCGGCACGCCGTCCAGGGTGGCTGCGGCCAGAAAGCCGACGCCGCCCTCATCGCCCCAACGCTTGTCGATGAGATAGTCGATGAGGGCGAAAG
The DNA here is from genome assembly GCA_028875135.1 of Acidobacteriota bacterium. Taxonomy (GTDB): domain Bacteria; phylum Acidobacteriota; class Terriglobia; order Versatilivoradales; family Versatilivoraceae; genus Versatilivorator. The sequence continues at coordinate 1,764 of JAPPFQ010000720.1, read as the reverse complement.
TCCCTGCACCGATCATCAGCGCCAGTCCCGTCGCCGTCAGGCTTATGGATTCCTGAGCGGGCACGATCAGCTCGAGCACCGCAGAGAACATGAGCGCCCCGCCGCCCGCGGCGAGGACGAAGCCTTCGGTACGGTCACCGAGATGACCGTAGAGCGCCCACAGTGCGCCAAGCACAAGCGCCAGGGAGACGAAAGCGGCGACGGCAAGCAGGGTCACGGAATGAGCCCCAATTCGGGGATGGCTGCAGGTATCGGAAAGGATCGAGCTGTCTGACTACTCCCCAACCTTCTTCCCCTTCGGCAATGGTTTCCAGCGGACCGCCTGCAGGGTGTAGCGGCGGCCGGTGGGGCGGCCTACGCGGCTGAGTTGGCCGTCGCCGGCCAGGGTGATTAAGGTGCCGTCCTTCAGCACCACCGAGCCGGAGTAGCCGTGGCCCCGGGTGAGCTTGTAGAGTTCGGGTTCCCAGGTTTGGCCTCCGTCCCAGCTTACCCGGGCCAGCATGGCGCCCCCGTCGGCGTAGGGGTAGCGGTTCTCGAAGGTGGCCACCACGCCTCCTCCCGGCAGGGCGACCAGGTCCCCGTGAGCCTGGCCGTACATGCGGGTGAGGGGGCGATGGCTGTGCCAGGTGCGTCCCCCGTCGTCCGAGTTGGCCAGTTGCACCGTCTTGCTGTCGTGTTTCCCGCTTTCGTTGCGAAAGGCCGCCAGCATCCGCCGGCCGCCCAGGTGCAGGAAGCCGGTTTCGGCGACCCGGGGCACGATGGAGTCCTGCTTCCAGGTCTTTCCGCTGTCGGTGCTGCGGAAGATCACCATGCCGCCCTGTTCCTTGACGTTCGGGTCCCGCGGTCCCCCATACCCATCCAGGTTGGCCAGCAGCTCGCCTCCGCCCAGGCTGACGATGTGGTTGCCGTCGCCCCCGGCTTTCTTGAAGGCATGTTTCAAGGGATCGCTGGCTTGCCAGGTCCGGCCGCCGTCACTGGATCGGGAGATAACCTCCGGGTAGGTGGGGTTCTCCGACTCTGGGTCGATGGGGAGCAGCCCCCGGTGAGCGTGGGCCAGAAAGATGTACCGGTCGTTGCTTCCGAAGGCGGCGGTGCTGACCGGTTGGCCCTCCCGGGCGCCGGCAAGGTTGTCGAGCTTCCGTCCCTTCCAGGTTCGGCCTTCGTCGGTAGAGTGGTAGAGGTAGCGGCCGAAGGCGGCGTAGATGGTGCCGTCGCCCGTCCGGCCGACTCGCCCCGTCAGCTTCCAGGGCGACTTGGGAACCGGCAGCCGCAGCCGCTGGGCGGGCAGGGTGCCCAGCTTGCGATAGATGGCGCGCATGGCTCCCAGGGTGGTCAGGGGCGACTCCAGCGCCCACTTGCCGGCCGGCTGCCAGTAGGGATCGGCCTCCAGCACCTCGATCGGATAGTCGAGGGATGGGTCCTCGCGGCTCTCGAGGGTTTCGGCCTGGAGGGGGGAGGCGGCAATGGCGAGGGCCAGTGCGCCAAGGAGAATTGCAGGGGTTATTTGGTTTCTCATGGGGGGACATTTTTCAGAATGTGGGGATATTGTCAAGTGAGGGGGTGGGGAAGTGAGGGCAGGTAGCCGGAAACCTCCTTTACTCGTTGATTCGGGAACGGTGTCGTTGCCGGTTGATTGACGTGGGAGAAATTGGTGTGGCTCTGGCGGGTCTTGTGCGGGCGGGACGCCCGCGTTAGTCTCGGCACAGCCCGGCCCACGCCGTTCCCGCCGGTAGACTGGAGGGGTGCTACATCGCAGGGAAACTG
>JAPPFQ010000164.1 GCA_028875135.1 Acidobacteriota bacterium | reverse complement strand
CTCTTTTCCCCGTGCTCGCAAACTGGGCGCGGAGCCGTGGCATAATAGGGCGATTTTAGTGATTTCTCCCGATTCGGAGGCGTGGATGCGCAAGCGACTCACAGAGATGGTGTCCTGCGCGGGTTGAGCTTCCAAGCTCGCCCCCCAGGCGCTCATTCAAGTGTTGAGTGAGCTACCCCGACAACCCCGGAATCCCGATCTCCTGGTCGGCTTCGACACCGCCGACGACGCGGGAGTATTTCGTCTCCAGGACGACCTGGCCCTGGTTCAGACTCTGGATTTCTTTACACCGATCGTCGACGATCCCTTCGACTTCGGGCGCATTGCCGCTCTGAACTCCCTCAGCGACGTCTGGGCCATGGCCGGGACGCCGTTGACGGCTCTTTCGGTGACCTGTTTTCCCAAGAAGGGGGTGGATTGGGCCATTTTGTCCGAGGTGATGCGGGGTGGACTGGAAGTCTTGTCGCAGCACAAGGTGACCCTCCTGGGCGGCCACAGCGTGGACAATGACCAGATCATGTTCGGCTATGCCGTGACCGGCATCGTCCATCCGGACCAGGTGGCCACCAACGCCGCTGCCCGCCCCGGAGAGCTCCTGGTCCTGACAAAACCCATCGGGACCGGTGTGATCTCGACCGGGATCAAGTTTCAAACCGCAGGAGCTTCAGTTGCCGGAGCCGCGGTGGGCGCCATGCTGCTGCCGGGAGAGGCGGCGGCCCAAGCCATGCGTGACTTTCACCTCCGTTGCGCGACCGATGTCACCGGTTTCGGGCTGTTGGGTCACCTTTGGGAAATAGCTCAAGCCAGCCGGGTGAGACTTGAAATCGATTCGGCCAAGGTTCCGCTGCTGGAGGGGGCTCTGGAGTTGGCGGGGAGAAGGATGCTGACCGGCGGGGACAAGACCAACCGGGAATTCGTCGGGTCAGGGGTTGCCCTCAGGGAAGGGATCGGGTCCGAGCTGATCAGCCTGCTCTTCGACCCCCAAACGGCAGGCGGCATCCTGATGTCGGTTCCCCAACAGAAGGTGGAGCCCCTGCTGGCTCGACTGCGGCGAACCTACCCCAGCGCAGGCGTTGTCGGACGGGTGGCCGGATGGGGAAACCCGGCGATCCTTGTCCATTGATCCGGTTTGCGGACCGGCCGAGCGTGGCGGTGCCGGGGGTGAACGGAGGCGATGACTCATGATGCAGCGCAAGTACCGCATCGCCCGGCTGGTTTACGCCCTGGTGGAGACGCCGGTCACGGTGGTCTCGTTCCTGCTGGCTTATGTGATTCGAGACCATCTGCCCCTGACCTATTTCGGAGAGCTGTTCCCCTTCCGCGACTACGTGGGCCTTCTTTTGGTGGTGGTCTTGCTGTGGAACGGGTTGGCCCTGCTGGTTCATCAGCAGCCTCCCCTCTCGGCGGGCGACAGGCTGGGTGTGGTCAAGGAAACGGCGCTGCTGGTCTTCCTGGGTGGCGTCCTCATCAGCGCGGCCATCTTCCTGCTGAAATACCATTTCATCAGCCGCCCCTTCATCCTGATTTTCGTCCTGGTCAACTTCCTTCTCCTGCTGGCGTTCCGCCTGTTTGCGGCCAGGGGGGTCAGCCGGTTCGGCAGACTGGTGTCGGGAGATCGGAATCTCCTGATCGTGGGCAGCGGTGACCGTGCCTTACGGGTCGCGGCCGTTCTGGAGGAGGCCGAGTCCTGGGGGTACCACCTGGTCGGCATCGTGCCGGAATCTCCCGGCGGCGCGCCCGACTCCCGGTTGGAAGACTATCCCCGGATTCCGCTCTCCCAAATCGGAGAGGCCATCAAGAAACACACCGTCGATGAAGTCATTTTCGTGGTCTCCAAGGATGCCCTGGCAGGGCTGGAGGAGATTTTTCTCCTGTGCGAGGAAGAGGGCGTCAAGACCCGGGTCATGCTCAGCTTCTTTCCCCACGTGACTTCCAAGGTCTACCTGGAGGCCTTGCAGGACCTGCCTCTGCTGACATTCACCACCACGCCCCAAAACGACTACCTGCTCCTGGTCAAGAACGGCATCGACCTGGCCCTGGCCGGCGTGCTCCTGGTGTTGACGGCGCCTTTCTTGGCCTTGATCGCGCTCTTGATCAAGACCACCTCAAAGGGGCCGATAATCTTCAAACAGATCCGCTGCGGATTGGGGGGCCGGGAGTTTGTCTTCTACAAGTTCCGTTCCATGGTCGAAAACGCCGAAGCCACCCGGAGCAGGCTGCAACATCTCAACGAGATGTCGGGGCCGGTCTTCAAGATCGGCAATGATCCCCGCTGCACGCCGGTGGGGCGCTTCCTGCGCAAGTTCAGTCTGGATGAGCTTCCCCAGCTCATCAACATCCTTAAGGGGGACATGTCCTTCGTGGGCCCGCGCCCGCCGCTTCCGGAAGAGGTGGAGAACTACCAGCGCTGGCAGCGTCGAAGGCTTCGGATGAAGCCGGGACTCACCTGCTTGTGGCAGGTTCGCGGCAGAAACGAGATCGATTTCGACGAGTGGATGAAGCTGGACCTGCAGTATATCGACAACTGGTCATTGCTGCTGGACGTCAGGATCGCTTTGAAGACCATTCCGATTGTGCTGCTGGGGAAGGGAACCTGACCGGTTCAGTTGGAATCCGCGTGATCCGCCCCTGCGGATTCCGGCCGGATATCCAGTCCGGGCCGCCGATGGTAGTCGGTCCTGTCTATCACCCCCGCCTCGGCGAAAGAGCGCCGGCGCTCGGCGCACTTGTTGCATCCGCCGCAGTGTTTTTCCCCCACCGGACGGATACAGGAGAAAGTCAACTCCAGGGGAAGGTCCTTGCCCAGTTCGATCACCTCTGTTTTGGCAAGGTTGCTGAACGGAGTCACGATCTCGAATGGATGAGTCAGAGCGTCGCCGGCCAAACACTCAAAGCCGTGAAGAAAGGCCGGGGTGGCGTCGGGGAAGGGGTTTCCCTTCAACAGCCCCAAGGCAATGACATCGATCCGGTTGAGCGAGCAATAGATCGCCGCCTTGGAGAGGAGAAGGAGGTTGCGGCCCGGCAGATAGACGGCACTGTCCTCGGTGTGAGCCCCGGGAACGGCTTTGCCGGTGGTGCTCCAATGGGATTGATAGATGTCCTCGACCGGAAGACTGAGGCGGCTGAGAGGATTCAGTCCGGGATGGTTCAGGCGGCCCAGAAACCTGCGGAGCCAGATCAGCTCAACCTGTTCCCAGACCAGGCCGGCCTGGACATAGAGAGGAGTGAGCTCCCGGCCCTGTTCGGCAAGATGGGCCAGCAGAACGCAGCTATCCAGCCCTCCGCTGATCAGCACGCATGCCCGGCGACCCTTCACAAGCTCAATCCTTGAAAAGGCTGTCGAAGGCTGACCTGGCGTCGGGGGCGGCGGTTCCGGAAGAGGCGCCTGGCCTTGTCTCCGAGGGCTCAAAGTAGTCGCAGAAGTTCGCCCGTTCCCTGTCGCTCACCCACTCGGCCTGGGTCTCCCGGCACTGGTTGTGGACCGTCGGATCGTGGAATCTGCAGTTCTTGCAGGCGTGGAGGTCGGTTTGGCAATGGTCGCAACTGTCATTCCTCGATACCCTGCTGCGTGGAGCGAGATCGACGGTTGCGCCGCACTTCCAGCACTGCATGAAACCATCCTCCGGAACGCTGCCAATCACTCCCCACGACTTCCGTAGCCGAACAACTCGGGGCAGATCTATTCCTTGCCGGCCGCGGCAAAGTCGCCAGCCTTGACGATGGTCATCTTGTCAGGGTCCAGGTGACGTCTGAGGGCGGATACGATCCGGTCCCCGCTGAGAGCATCGATCTTCCGCTCGAAGTCCTCGTCCCAAACCAGCGTTCGGCCCTGAAAAAGGCGACTGGCCATGGTGCCGGCCAAGCGGTTGTCCTGAGATCGACTCATCTGCCGGGACTGCAGGTACCCCGACT